>NZ_CP123384.1:1212500-1465000 GCF_040409955.1 Salipiger sp. H15 | reverse complement strand
GAAGCCGCCGCCGATCGGGCGCTCGGTGGCCTGCGACCAGCGCGGATGGTCCACCTCGGGGTTCACGTTGGAGTAGAAGCCATATTCGCGCGGGTTGGCCTTGTTCCACGAGGTCGGCGGCTCCTTGTCGGTGAGCGTGACCCGGACGATCGACTTGATCGACTTGAAGCCATACTTCCACGGCACCACCAGCCGCAGCGGCGCGCCGTTCTGGTTGGGGATGTCCTTGCCGTAGATGCCGGAGGCCAGGATCGTCAGCGGGTGCGTCGCCTCGTCGAGGCGCAGACCTTCGACATAGGGCCAGTCGAGCACCGGGTAGGCGACGCCGCGCATCTCGGCCGGACGGTAGAGGGTTTCGAAGGCAACGTACTTGGCGCCGGACTGGACCCCCGCCAGTTCCAGCAGGTCCGCCAGCTCGAAGCCGTTCCACGGAACCACCAGCGACCAGGCCTCGACACAGCGGAAGCGGTAGATGCGCTCCTCGATGGTCATCTTCGAGAGGATGTCCTCGAGCGCGTAATCGCCCGGACGGTCGACAAGCCCGTCGATCTTCACCGTCCAGGGCTTGGTGGTGAGGGCACCGGCATAGGCCTTGGGGTCGCCCTTGTCGGTGCCGAACTCATAGTAGTTGTTGTAGCTGGTGATCTCTTCCCAGCTGTTGGGCTTGAGCGCCGCGTCTCCCTCGGCATGGCCGCGCCCGGCAAGACCGGCCAGCGCGACCCCGGCCGCGCCGCCGATCAGCTGCCGGCGGTTCAGCCAGAGCGCCTCGTCGGTGACGTGATGGTCCTTGAGATCGCCTCTCCAGCGAAGCGCCATGGGATGTCCTCCTGCAAGCCTGTCCCGAGACGGGTTCGAGACAGACTAGCGGAGAACCGCCGATCCACAAAACCAAGCGTTGTCACGTTGCGGTGTCCCCTCTGTAACTTGGGCGCAGCTTGGAGAAGGGGATCGAGCTGCCGTCGGCCTGCACGATGCGCACGTGGCGGCGGCGCATCTGGCGCGGCTCGGACACGCCGACCGAGTGGGCGATGGTCTCGACTTCCTTGATCACCGCCTTGGCGTAGTTGGCGACCTTCTTGTACTTGTCCTCGACCACGAGACCCTTCTGCAGGCGCGGATCGTGGGTGGTGATGCCGGTCGGGCAGGTGTTGCGGTTGCACTTCAGCGCCTGGATGCAGCCCATCGAGAACATGAAGCCGCGCGCCGAGGTGACGAAGTCGGCGCCGAGGCAGATCGCCCAGGCGACGTCGGCCGGGTTCACCAGCTTGCCCGCGGCGACGATGCGGATGCGCTCCTTCAGCCCGTAGCGGTCGCGCAGGTCGACAATGCGCGGCAGCGCCTCGCGGATCGGCATGCCGACGAGGTCGATCAGCGGCATGGGCGCGGCACCGGTGCCGCCCTCGCCGCCGTCGATGGTGATGAAGTCGGGCGCGCTCTCGGAGCCGCGCTCGGCGATGAGCTGGAACATGCGCTCCCAGTCATCGGACGAGCCGATCACCGTCTTGAAGCCGACCGGACGGCCCGAGACCTCGCGGATGTGCACGATCATGTCGAGCAGGTCCTCGAAGTTGTCGATCTCGCGGTGGCGGTTCGGCGAGATGCCGGGCTGGCCGACCTTGAGGCCGCGGATCGCCGCGATCTCCTCGTTGACCTTCTCGCCGGGCAGGATGCCGCCCTTGCCGGGCTTGGCACCCTGCGCCAGCTTCAGCTCGAACATCTTGACCTGCGGGCGGGCACCCATGGCGGCGAGCTTGGCGTCGTCGATGTTGCCCTTCTCGTCGCGGATGCCGAACTTGGCGGTGCCGATCTGGTAGACGAGATCGCAGGCGCCGAGCTCGTGGAAGGGCGCGAGCCCGCCCTCGCCGGTGTTCAGCCAGATGCCGGCCTCGGCCGCGCCGCGGCTCAGCGCCTCGACCGCGGGACGCGAGATCGCGCCGTAGCTCATGCCCGAGATGTTGAAGATCGAGCGGGCGACGTAGGGCATCCGGGCATTCGGCCCGATCACCATGGGCTCGGTCACCGAGAACTGGTCGTCGAGCGGCGGGAAGACCGCGTTCACGAAGATCGGCGTGCCGGGGATGTTGAGGTTGCGGGTCGAGCCGAAGGCCACGGTGTTATCGCGGCCGGTGGTGGCGTGGTAGACCCAGTCGCGCTGCGCGCGGTTGAAGGGCATTTCCTCGCGGTCCATGGCGAAGAAGTACTGGCGGAAGAATTCGCCGAGCTTGGTGAACCAGCCGCGGAAGCGGCCGATCACCGGGTAGTTGCGGCGGATCGCGTCGCCGGTCTGGGTGGTGTCGATCAGGTAGAGAAGCACCACTGCCAGGACTGCAAAGCCGATGGCCACCAGGAAGACCAGTGCCAGGATTTGCAGGAGGTACATTGCCGCGCCCATTATTTCCTCGAAGTTCGTTGGATCGTGTCGGTTGCCGAAGCGGATTCGGCGGCATGGTTACAACGCCCTGCCGGGACAGCAAGGCGCGAATGCCCTTATTTTGGGCTGTTTGAAAACTGTTAGCGCAACATCCTGTGGATGCCTCTTCCGGCGGGACGTTTGCCTGCAAAAGCGCCGCCCGGCGGACCCTGCCCCGGCGATCTTTCCGCATCGCGCGGGGTGATCCGGTCGGCGTTCCGGCGCGTATCCCTGTGCATCGAGGCCAACCGGAGACGTTGCCGATGATCCGCATGACGTGCCAGCCCGCCTTCGCGGCGCTGAAGGGGCCCGGAAACCGGGAGCGGCGGACCCAGTGCCGCTGCCACGCGGAACCGGGCAAGGGCGTGATCCGCATGTCCGACGGGGTGCTGATGCCGCAGTGATCCTCCTTGCGGTGCCGGCCCCCCATCCCCCGCCGGCGCCCTGCGGTATCAGCGAGGGGGCGCGGCAGCCAGTGCCGCGCCCCCTCACTACGGGACGGCACGCCTGCCCGTCACAGAGAAAAGGCCCGCCGAACCGGCGGGCCTTTCGCTTGCTTTATATATGTGCCGCTCAGTGGACCACGGCATCGTCCGGGCGGGGCCGGTTGCTGGCGCCGATGCGGTCGCCGATGATCAGCCCGTCGGCCCCGGCGCTCACCGGCACGGTGTCGCCGTCGTGGATGTCACCGCCGAGGATCATCTCGGCCAGCGGATCCTGCAGCGCGCGCTGGATCACCCGCTTGAGCGGGCGCGCCCCGAAGACCGGATCGTAGCCTTCCTCGGCCAGCCACTTCTTCGCACCCTCGTCGAGCGTGAGCGTGACCTTGCGGGCCGCCAGCCGCTTGAAGAGCCGGGCGAGCTGGATCTCGACGATCCCGTCCATGTCGCCGCGCTTGAGCCGATCGAAGATGATCGTCTCGTCGAGACGGTTCAGGAACTCGGGGCGGAAGTGCGCCCGCACCGCGTCCATCACGTCGCGCCGCGCCGCGCCGCTGTCGGCACCTTCCGGCAACTGGCTGAGCGCCTGCGAGCCGAGGTTCGAGGTCAGCACGATCAGCGTCTGCTTGAAGTCCACGGTCCGGCCCTGGCCATCGGTCAGCACGCCGTCGTCGAGCACCTGCAGCAGGACGTTGAACACGTCCGGATGCGCCTTCTCGACCTCGTCGAACAGCACCACCTGGTAGGGGCGCCGCCGCACGGCCTCGGTCAGCACGCCGCCCTCGTCATAGCCGACGTAGCCCGGAGGCGCGCCGATCAGGCGGGCGACGGAGTGCTTCTCCATGAACTCCGACATGTCGATGCGCACCATCGCGTTGTCGTCGTCGAAGAGGAACTCGGCCACGGCCTTGGTCAGCTCGGTCTTGCCCACCCCGGTCGGCCCGAGGAAGAGGAACGAGCCCAGCGGACGGTTCTCGTCGTTGAGACCCGCACGCGCCCGGCGCACCGCGTTGGCCACGGCACGCACCGCCTGGTTCTGGCCGACGACCCGCTTGTGCAGCCCGTCCTCCATGCGCAGCAGCTTCTCGCGCTCGCCCTCGAGCATCTTGCTGGTCGGGATGCCGGTCCAGCGCTCGACCACCTCGGCGATCTGCTCGGGACGCACGGCCTCTTCGACCATGACGTCACCCTCGCCGCTCTCGGCCTGCTCGAGCTTCTTCTCGAGCTCGGGGATCTTGCCGTACTGCAGCTCCCCGGCGCGGGCGAAGTTGCCCTCGCGCTTGGCGATCTCGAGATCGGCGCGCAGCCGGTCGAGCTGTTCCTTGACGTCCCGCGCCGAGGCCAGCTTGTCGCGCTCGGCCTGCCACTTGGCGGTCATCTCGGCAGAGCGCTCTTCCTGCTCGGCCAGTTCCTTCTCGAGCTTCTCCAGCCGGTCCTTCGATGCCGCGTCGTCCTCGAGCTTCAGCGCCTCGACCTCGATCTGCATCTGCAGGATGTTGCGGTCGATCTGGTCGAGCTCCTCGGGCTTGCTGTCGACTTCCATGCGCAGGCGCGAGGCGGCCTCGTCCATGAGGTCGATCGCCTTGTCCGGCAGGAACCGGTCGGTGATGTAGCGGTGCGAGAGCGTCGCCGCAGCCACGAGGGCAGAGTCCGAGATCCGCACGCCGTGGTGCAGCTCGTACTTCTCCTTGATGCCGCGCAGGATCGAGATCGTGTCCTCGACCGTCGGCTCCTGCACCATCACCGGCTGGAAGCGCCGGGCCAGTGCCGCGTCCTTCTCGACGTGCTTGCGGTACTCGTCGAGCGTGGTCGCGCCGACGCAGTGCAGCTCGCCGCGCGCCAGCGCCGGTTTCAGCAGGTTCGAGGCATCCATCGCCCCGTCCGCCTTGCCCGCGCCCACCAGCGTGTGCATCTCGTCGATGAAGAGGATGATCTCGCTGGCGGCGGTCTCGACCTCCTTCAGGATGGACTTCAGCCGCTCCTCGAACTCGCCGCGGTACTTCGCCCCGGCGATGAGCGCACCCATGTCGAGCGCCAAGAGCCGCTTGTTGCGCAGGCTCTCGGGCACGTCGCCGTTGACGATGCGCAGCGCGAGGCCCTCGGCGATCGCCGTCTTGCCGACGCCCGGCTCACCGATCAGCACCGGGTTGTTCTTGGTCCGGCGCGAGAGCACCTGCATCGAGCGGCGGATCTCGTCGTCGCGGCCGATGATCGGGTCGATCTTGCCCTGCTCGGCGGCCTCGGTCAGGTCGCGCGCGTATTTCTTCAGCGCGTCGTAGCCTTCCTCGGCGGTGGCGCTGTCGGCGGTGCGGCCCTTGCGGATGTCGTTGATCGCCTCGTTCAGCTTCTGCGGGGTGATCGCCCCGGCCTCCAGCGCCTCCTTGGCGCCGCTGCGCTCGATGGCGAGGGCCATGAGGACGCGCTCGACGGGAACGAAGCTGTCGCCCGCCTTCTTCGCGATCTTCTCGGCCTCGTCGAGCACGCGCCCGGTGGCCGAGTCGAGGTACACCTGACCGGCGTCGCCCGACACTTTCGGCTGCTTGGCGAGTTTCTGTTCGAGGGTTTCCACCACCCGCTGCGGCGCGCCGCCGGCCCGGGTGATCAGGTTGCTGGCGAGCCCCTGGTCATCGTCCATCAGGGCCTTCAGCAGGTGTTCGGGAACCAGCCGCTGGTGGCCTTCCCGCATGGCGATGGTCTGCGCAGCCTGGATGAACCCGCGCGCGCGTTCCGTGAACTTCTCCAAGTTCATGCTGTCTCTCCTTCCACAAGCGCCCGTCTGGATTTGCCCCGCCTGCCAGGCAGCACGGGGACGTCTCGGGCCTCGGTCAAGAGATGGGCGCAGGCCCTGAACGGTTCAAGAACATCGCCGGTGAAAAAATGCCGCATCAGGGGCTTGGCCCGTTCCGGTCCCGGCTGGCGTCATCGTTGCTTAATCTCTTTGCCGCACCCTGTACGACGATCAACCCCGCCAGATGGCCCCTGGCAGCAGAAGGACGCAAGCCATGCATGTCGAGCGCGTCGAATTCGACGGATTCCAGCCGATGGTCCCGGGCGGCCCCGCGGGGGCCCAGGACCCGAGGGCCGAGCTCTGGCTCGAGGGGCCGGGCCCCGGCACCGTGTCGCTGATCGCCCGCGACGGGCAGATCCGCGTCTCGCTCAGCGCCGCCCCGGCCGAGCCGCGCCGCGCCCTGATCGCGGCGATCCAGCAGCTCTTGCGCATGCCGGAATACCGCGCCGGGGCCGAGCGGCTGACCTTCGCCCGGACGCTGCCGCTGCGCGGCCTCTACAAGCCGCGCTAGGCCGGATGGGCGCGCCCGGGTCAGCCGGCCTTGCGCAGGTCGGCGATCATCGCGTCGATGTCGCCCCGGCGCCGGTCGAGCATCGCGCCGATCTCGGTCCGCTCGGTGAGCAGCATGTTCACGCCCTCGACGTACATGTTGTAGAAGCGCCCCGACTTCTCGCCGACGAAGAAGGTCACCTCGAAGGGCGACTGGCCGCGCAGCTTGGCGACGGTCGCGACCTGGTAGGCGTTCTTCACCTTCTGCGTACCCGCGACGGTGATCTCGCTGCCGATGAACTCGCGGAACTGCTTGCCGTACTTGCGCGCGGCATAGCCCTGGAAGGCAGCGGTGAAGGCCTTCTTCTGCTCGCCCGTGGCGCGCCGGCCGTCGGCCCCCATCACGTAGGCGGCGATGTAGGGCATGTCGCCGTAGCGCACGAAGATGCGCTCGAACTCGGCGATCATCGCGGGCTCGGAGGCGCCCGAGGCGATCACCGCGTTGACGTCCCGCACCAGAGCGGTGACCAGCTGCTCGGCCTGTGCCGCGCTGGCGGCCTGCGCCGCGCCCGGAAGCACGCCCAGCGCGCCGACGGCCAGGACCCCGGCGAAGAACCCGCGCCCGATGAACCCGCGCCTGTCGATGAAACCCATGATCAGAATCCTTCCGTGTCCAAACCCTCGGGGTCGATGAACCCCGATCCCGCGATGCTGTCATCCCCCAGCTCGTGCCGGCGCTTCTCGAGCCAGATCACCCGCGCCTGCGCGTAGCTGTCGGCGCTGCCGAGCATCACCGCGTCGAGCGCGTCGCCGTACTCGCTGCGCTTGATCATCAGCTCTCCGACCCGCGCCCCGTAGCGGACATAGCGCTGCGGCGAGGGCAGGACATAGGCGAAGGGGTCGGTGAAGAAGTCGACGAACATGCCCACCGTCTCGCGCTCGGTCGAGGGGCCGAGCACCGGAAGCTCCATGTAGCCGCCCTCGGGCAGGCCCCAGACGTAGAGCGTTTCGCCGAAATTGCTGCGATCGTCGGGCAGGCCCATCGGGCCGGCGATGTCGATCAGGCCGGCGAGGCCGAGCGTCGCGTTGATCGAGAACCGCAGCGTGTTCCGCGACGCCCGCAGCAGCCGTCCCTGCAGCAGCTGATTCACCACGGTCTGCGGCAGAGCGACCGTATCCGAGAAATTCACCACCCCATTTTTGACAGGTTCTGGCAGTTTTTCGATGAATCCGGGCTCTCCGTCGCCCGATAGGCGGGAATAAACCTTCTTGTTAAAAGCATGTACACGGCGATTGGCGGGTTCTTGCGGATCGAACACGCCGTTCTGCATTTCCCCGGGTCCGGGTGTCGCGCAGCCAGTGAGGCCCATGATAAGAGCTAGGCCCGCAAAAGCCCGAAAAGCAGGAGCACGGCCAGCCTGGGTGGGAATTCGCATTAGGAAATGTCCGATCTTGATGTACAAGATCTTCCTAGTGGCAAACGTCGCGGGCCCCAAGGGGTCAAGCGTGGCACGCAGCCGCCGTGTTTCAAATGTGACATGAAGATTCTTCGTATCTGCTTTCGCAGACGGGAACTTCAAGATTGGAGAGCGATATAGCGCTCATGCAAAATAGAGTTAAAGCCGCAGGGGCAGACGAACTCGCTGCCATCCGCAAGCAAAGCCGGCCCTACTACTGGTTTGTCGGCATTTTCAGTTTTTTTGTCAATCTGTTGATGCTCACCGGCCCGCTCTACATGCTGCAGGTCTATGACCGCGTGCTCGGCTCCCGGTCCGAGGCGACGCTGCTGGCGCTGACCGCGCTCGTGGTGTTCCTCTACGGCATGATGGGCGTGATCGACTACGCCCGCGGACGGGTCATGGCCCGCGTCGCCGCGCGCTTCCAGGCGGCGCTCGACATGCGCGTCTTCGACGCCGTGATCCGGCGCTCCTCGGTCAAGATGGACGAGCTCGCCGCGACCGGCCTGAAGGACCTCGAGGCCGTGCAGCGCTTCATCGCCTCGCCGGTGCTCATGGCGCTCTTCGACCTGCCCTTCACCCCGCTCTTCATCGCGGGGATCTTCGTCTTCCACGCCTGGCTCGGCTACCTCGCCATCATCGGCGGGCTGGTGCTGGTGGTCATCACCGTGCTCAACCAGACGCTCAGCCGCACGCCGACGCTGAAATCCAACCGCGCCGTGCTGATCGCCGAGCAGACCTCCGAGCAGATCCGCCTCGACGCCGAGACGGTGCAGGCCATGGGCATGCGCCGCGCCGCCTTCCAGCGCTGGGACCGCGCCCGCTCGGAATCGCTGAGCGGCCAGATCTCGACCAACGACCTCGTCGGCACCTTCTCCACCATGACCAAGAGCTTCCGGATGCTGCTGCAGTCGGCGATGCTGGGTCTTGGCGCCTACCTGGTGCTGAAGAACGAGCTGACCGCCGGTGCGATGATCGCCGGCTCGATCCTGATGGGCCGCGCGCTCGCACCGATCGAGCTTGCCATCGGGCAATGGCCGCTGGTGACCCGCGCCCGCAAGGGCTGGGACAACCTCTCGGACCTCCTGGGCGAGATGCCCGCGGAGCCGTCCCGCACCGCGCTGCCGAAGCCGCGCGCCCTGCTCGAGGTGCAACAGCTCACCGTCGTGCCGCCGGGAGAGCAGCAGGCCGCGCTGCGCCTCGTGTCCTTCGACCTGCAGCCGGGCCACGCCGTGGGCGTGATCGGCTCCTCGGGGGCCGGCAAGTCGACGCTCGCCCGCGCGATCACCGGGGTCTGGCGTCCCGCCGGCGGGCGCATCCGCCTCGATGGCGCGACGCTCGACCAGTATGACGAGGATCTCGGCAAGCACATCGGCTACCTGCCGCAGCGGGTGAGCCTGTTCGACGGCACCATCGCCGAGAACATCGCCCGGCTTGCCGCCCAGCCCGATCCCGAGAAGATCGTCGAGGCGGCCAAGAAGGCCGACGCGCACGAGATGATCCTCAAGTTGCCCAAGGGCTACGACACCCGCGTCACCGCCACCGGCGGGCGGCTCTCGGGCGGCCAGATGCAGCGCATCGGCCTGGCCCGGGCGATGTACGGTGATCCCGTCATCCTCGTGCTCGACGAGCCCAACTCGAACCTCGACAACGAGGGCAGCGAGGCGGTGAACGCCGCGATCCGCCGCCTCAAGGAAGAGGGCAAGGCCGTGCTCATCATGGCGCACCGCCCGGCCGCGATCCGCGAATGCGACATGCTGCTGATGCTCGAGCACGGCGCCCGCGTCGCCTTCGGTCCGAAGGACGAGGTGCTGCGCTCGCAAGTCAAGAACCACGAACAGATTACCCGGCACGCCGGGCCCGGAGGTGTCCGCTGATGTCGCAAGAGACCGACAAGCGATTCCCGCTGAGAAAACCGCTGATGCTGGGGCTCGGCGCCCTGCTGCTGCTGGTCGGGGGCTTCGGCACCTGGGCGGCGACCACCAACATTTCCGGCGCCATCGTCGCCGGCGGCCAGATCCAGGTCGAGCGCAACCGCCAGGTCGTGCAGCACCCGGACGGCGGCGTGGTGCAGGAGATCCTCGTCGACGAGGGCGACACGGTCGAGGAGGGCCAGGTGCTGGTCAAGCTCGACCCGACGCTGCTGCAGTCCGAGCTGAACATCGTCGAGGGCCAGTACTTCGAACTCGTCGCCCGCCGCGCCCGCCTGCAGGCCGAGCGTGACAACTCCGACGAGCTGACCTTCGACGACACGCTGCTGAAGGTGGCCGAGTACGACAAGGAAGTGGACGAGCTGGTCGAAGGCCAGCGCACCCTCTTCTTCGCCCGGCTCGACACGCTCGAGCGCGAGACCGAGCAGCTGACCAAGCGCCGCGAGCAGATCGGCAACCAGGTCGAGGGGATCGACGCGCAGCAGACCGCGCTGAAGAACCAGCTGGCGCTGATCGAGAAGGAACTGGGCGACCAGCAATCCCTGCTCGACCGCGGCCTCGCGCAGGCGAGCCGCGTGCTCGCCCTGCAGCGCGAGGAGGCACGGCTCTCGGGCGAGGTGGGTGATCTCACCGCGCAGAAGGCCGAGGCAGAGGGCCGGATGACCGAGATCGACATCGAGGTGCTGAAGCTTTCGACCACGCGCCGCGAAGAGGCGATCACCCAGCTGCGCGACATGCAGTACCGCGAGCGCGAGCTTGCCGAGCAGCGCTCGGCCCTGCTCGAGAAGCTCAAGCGGATGGAAATCCGCGCGCCCGTCAGCGGCGTGGTCTACGGGCTGACGGTCTTTGCGCCGCGCTCGGTGATCCGTGCCGCCGACCCGGTGCTCTACCTCGTGCCGCAGGATCGCCCGCTGGTGATCACCGCGCAGGTGCCGCCGATCCACATCGACCAGGTCCATGTCGGCCAGAAGGTGACGCTGCGCTTCTCGGCGCTCGACCAGCGCCGCACGCCGGAGACCTTCGGCACGGTGACGCAGATCTCGGCCGACGCCTTCACCGACCAGCACACCTCGTCCAGCTTCTACCGCGCCGAGATCATGCTCGACGAGGGCCAGATCGAACGCCTGCCCGAGGGCTCGACCCTGGTGCCCGGCATGCCGGTCGAGGCCTTCCTGCGCACCGCGGACCGCACCCCGCTCGCCTACCTCGTGAAACCCTTCACCGACTACTTCTCGAAGGCGTTCCGCGAGTAACGACGCGCCACACTTTTGATGAGGGGCCGCATCCATCCGGATCGCGGCCCCTTTTCTTTGCCCCCGCCGGGGTCTAGCGTCCGCTCAGACCAGAAGGAGGCCCCCATGACCGATATCACCGCCCGCCTTGAAGAGCTCGGCCTGACGCTGCCGGACGCCCCTGCCCCGGCCGCGAACTACGTGCCCTTCGTGAAGAGCGGCACCATGCTCTACGTCTCGGGCCAGATCAGCATGGGCGAGGACGGCCTGATCACCGGCAAGCTCGGCGACACGCTCGATGTCGAGGCCGGCGCCAAGGCCGCGCAGCGCTGCGCGCTGGCGCTGATCGCCCAGGCCAAGGCCGCCTGCGACGGCGACCTGTCGAAGCTGAAGCGCGTGGTGAAGCTGGTGGGCTTCGTCAACTCCACCCCCGAGTTCACCGAGCAGCCCAAGGTGATCAACGGCGCCTCGGACCTGATGGTCGCGGTCTTCGGCGACGCCGGCAAGCACGCGCGCTCCGCCGTCTCCGCCGCGGCCCTGCCCCTCGGCGTGGCGGTCGAGATCGAAGCGATCTTCGAGCTCGCCTGATGACCGATCTGCCCGCCGCCTTTCTCGAACGGCCCATCGCGCACCGCGCCCTGCACGACCTCGCGGCGGGCCGCCCCGAGAATTCCCTGTCCGCCATCTCCGCCGCGATCGAGGCGGGCTACGGCATCGAGATCGACCTGCAGCTCTCCTCCGACGGGGTGCCGATGGTCTTTCACGACGAGCGGCTCGAACGGCTGACCGGGGCGCGCGGGCTGCTCGGCGCGCGCGACGCGGCCGAGCTCTCGGCGCTGCGGCTGAAGGGCAGCGACGAGGGCATCCCGACCCTCGCCGAGGTGCTGGAACTGGTCGCCGGCCGCGTGCCGCTGCTCATCGAGATCAAGGACCAGGACGGCGCGCTCGGGCCGGACGTCGGCCCGCTCGAGACCGCCGTGACCAACGCGCTGCGCGGCTACGAGGGCCCGGTCGCGGTCATGTCCTTCAACCCGCATTCCGTCGCGCGCATGGCCCGGCTCGCCCCGAAGGTGCCGCGCGGGCTGACCACCGAGGCCTTCGCCCCCCACGACTGGCCGGGCGTGCCGGGCTCGCGGCTCGAGGAGCTGCGCGGCATCCCCGACTACGCCCGCACCGGCGCCAGCTTCATCTCGCACGGCTGGACCGATCTCGCCTCGCCGCGCGTGGCCGAGCTCAGGCAGCAGGGCGCGGCGATCCTCTGCTGGACCATCCGCTCGCCCGAGCAGGAGGCACAGGCCCGCGCCGTGGCCCAGAACGTGACCTTCGAGCATTATCTCGCGTGAGCGTGTCTTGATCCCGGCGCCGCCGGGGTCAGATAGTGCCCACAGGATGCCCAGCGCCGAGATCACGCCATGACCGATCAGAGCCACCGCCCGGACCAGGCCACTGGCGGCGCCATCGCCGTCCGGATGCTGACCTCGCTGCAGCAGATCGCCGAGGAGGACTGGGACGCCTGTGCCTGCCCCGAGGCGGCGCAGGGCGGACGCCCGGACGATCCCTTCACCACCTGGCGCTTCCTGCGCGCGCTCGAGCGCTCCGGCTCGGTCGGGCGCGGCACCGGCTGGGACCCGCGCTACCTCGTGGCGGAAAAGGCAGGACGGATCATCGCCGTGGCGCCGCTCTACGCCAAGGGCCACAGCCAGGGCGAGTACATCTTCGACCACAGCTTCGCCCATGCCTACGAGCAGGCGGGCGGGCGCTACTATCCCAAGCTGCAGATCGCCGTGCCCTTCACCCCCGCCACCGGGCGGCGCTTCCTCACCCGCCCCGGCCACGAGGCCGAGGGCATGACGGCGCTGGTGCAGGGCGCGGTGCAGGTCACTGCCGAGAACGACCTTTCCTCGCTGCATGTCACCTTCTGCACCGAAGGCGAGGCCATCGCCGGCGAGCGCATGGGGCTCCTGCGGCGGATCACCCAGCAGTTCCACTGGCTGAACCGCGGCTACGCGGATTTCGAGGCCTTCCTCGCCGACCTCAGCTCGCGCAAGCGCAAGGCGATCCGCAAGGAGCGCGCCCGGGCGCAGGACTTCGGCGGCGACATCCGCATGCTGACCGGCGACGAGATCGAGCCCGAACACTGGGACGCCTTCTGGACCTTCTACCAGGACACCGGCGGCAGGAAGTGGGGCACCCCGTACCTGACCCGCGCCTTCTTCGACGAGGTCCATGCGACGATGCGCGGCGACGTGGCGCTGGTGCTCTGCGAGCGCGACGGCCGGCCGGTGGCGGGCGCGCTCAACTTCATCGGCCGCGACGCGCTGTTCGGCCGCTACTGGGGCTGCACCGAGGATCACCCCTGCCTGCATTTCGAGGCGTGCTACTATCAGGCCATCGACTTCGCCATCGCGCGGGATCTGTCGCGGGTCGAGGCCGGGGCGCAGGGCGAGCACAAGCTGGCGCGCGGATACCTGCCGAGCCTGACCCATTCGCTGCACTGGTTCCCCGACAAGGGCTTTGCCCGCGCCGTGGCGCACTATCTGGAGGCCGAGGCACGGGCCGTGGACGAGGACATCGAGGTGCTCACCGCCTACGGGCCGTTCCGAAAGGACCACGGGAAGGACACCCAATGACCGAAAAGCTCTCCGACACCGGCCGCGACACGATGCTGGCCCCGCTGCTCGAAAACGGCTGGGAGCTGAACGAGGCCGAGGACACGCTCTGCAAGACCTTCACCTTCGCCGATTTCACCGAGGCCTTCGGCTGGATGACCCGCGCCGCGCTCTGGGCCGAGAAGTGGAACCACCACCCGGACTGGCGCAACGTCTACAGGACGGTGGAGGTGAAGCTCACCACCCATGACGTGGGCGGGCTCTCGGCGCTCGACGCCAAGCTCGCGCGCAAGCTCGACTCGCTCTGAGCCGCAGGCGAGAAGCGCCGGGCGGCGGCGCCCGGCGCGGCGCCCCTGCCACCCGCCGCGCCCGCGGCAAGGTCGCGCCATGCGTATTTGGAAAGAGAAGAAGCGCAGCCTTGTCCTTCTTCTCTTTCCAAATACGCAAATCCGGCGACGCCAGCAGCGCCGCCGGTCGTGTCTCGGCTCAGAGCGCGGCCAGCAGCGCCTCGCCGCCCGAGATCTCGCAGGTGCCCGGGCTCTCCTCGGCGTGGAAGAGCTTCACCACCCCGTCCTCGACCAGCATCGCGTAGCGCTTCGAGCGCTGCAGCAGCCCGGCGGGCGGCGCCGAGAACTCCATGCCGATCGCGGTGGTGAAGGCGCTCTCGGGATCGGCGAGCATGGTCAGCCCGGCCTCGGTCGCGCCCGTGGCCTCGCCCCAGGCCTTCATCACGAAGGGATCGTTGACCGAGACGCAGATGATCTCGTCGACGCCCTTGGCGTCAAAGCCGTCCTTGGTGCGGATGAAGCTCGGTACGTGCGCCGAGGAACAGGTCGGCGTGTAGGCGCCGGGAACGGCGAAGATCACCACCGTGCGGCCCTTCACCTTGTCCTTGAGCGCGACCTGCTCGGGGCCGGCCGCGCCGATCTTCACCAGCGTTGCCTCGGGAAGCGTGTCTCCAGCGGATAGCGCCATGCGTCTCTCTCCATCATTTGCGTTTCCGACATGGCGAGATATAGGTTTCGCGCAACTCACGGGAAAGCGGAAAGAGGACGGGCATGGGGCATGTTGTGGTGATCGGCGCGGGACAGGCCGCGGCCTCGCTGGTGGCGCGGCTGCGCGGCAAGGGGTTCGAGGGCGAGATCACCGTGATCGGCGCCGAGACCGAGCCGCCCTACCAGCGCCCGCCGCTCTCCAAGGCCTACCTGCTGGGCGAGATGGAAAAGGACCGGCTCTACCTCCGCCCGCGCGCCTATTACGACGAGCAGGACATCACGCTGATGCTGGGCGAGCCCGCCGTGTCGGTCGACACCGGGGCGCGCCATGTCATCGCGGGCGGGCGCGAGATCGCCTATGACGATCTGGTCTTCTGCACCGGCTCGGCGCCGCGCCGCCTGCCCGCCGCGATCGGCGGCGAGCTCGACGGCGTCTGCGTCGTGCGCGGCATCGCCGACGTCGACGCCATGCGCGCCCGCTTCACCCCGGGCGCCCGGGTGCTGATCGTCGGCGGCGGCTACATCGGGCTCGAGGCGGCGGCGGTGGCCTGCAAGCTCGGGCTGCAGGTGACGCTGGTCGAGATGGCCGAGCGCATCCTGCAGCGCGTCGCCGCGCCCGAGACCTCGGACTGGTTCCGCGCCCTGCACGCGGGCCATGGCGTCGACCTGCGCGAGGGCGTCGGGCTTGGCCGGCTGGTCGGCGTGGATGGCAGGGTCACGGCGGCGGAGCTGACCGACGGCACCAGCCTGCCGGTCGATTTCGTCATCGTCGGCGTCGGCATCCTGCCCGAGACCTCGGTCGCCGAGGCCGCGGGCATCGCCATCCAGAACGGCATCCGCACCGACGCGATGGGCCGCTGCTCGGCCCCCGGCGTCTGGGCCGCGGGCGACTGCGCCTCCTTCCCGCTCGGCGGCGCGCAGATGCGGCTCGAGAGCGTCGGCAATGCCATCGACATGGCCGAGGCGGTGGCCGACAACATCATGGGAGCGGATGCGCCCTACCAGCCGAAGCCGTGGTTCTGGTCCGACCAGTACGACGTGAAGCTGCAGATCGCCGGGCTCAACGCGGGCTACGACCGGGTCGTGGTGCGGGATGGCGGCGCGGGGCCGGTGTCGCACTGGTACTACCGCGAGGGCCGGCTGATCGCGCTCGACGCGATGAACGATCCGCGCGCCTACATGGTCGGCAAGCGGCTGATCGAGGCCGGCAGGAGCGCCGATCCCGAGGTGGTGGCCGATGCGGAAAGCGACCTCAAGGCGTTGCTGAAGCCATGAGGATCATCGCCGGAGACTGGCGCGGCCGGGCGCTGAGCGCCGTCGGCAAGGGCGATCCGGGCGCGCATCTGCGCCCGACCACCGACCGGGTGCGCGAGAGCCTCTTCAACATGCTGGGCGGCGGGCGCTTCGGCGAGCCCTTCGAGGGGGCGACGGTGCTCGACCTCTTCGCCGGCACCGGCGCGCTGGGGCTCGAGGCGCTGTCGCGCGGCGCGGTCTCGGCCACCTTCGTCGACGACGGGCGCGTGGCGCAGAAGCTGATCCGGCAGAACATCCGCCTGCTCGGCTGCGAGGACCGGGCGCGGCTCCTTTCCTGCAATGCCACCCGCCTGCCCGCCGCCGAGGCGCAGGCGACGCTGGTCTTCCTCGATCCGCCCTACGGCCAGTCGCTCGGCGGCCGGGCGCTCGAGGCGGCACGGGCGCAGGGCTGGCTCGCCCCGGGCGCGCTGATCGTCTGGGAAGAGAGCGGCCCGCAGGCGGCGCCCGAGGGGTTCGCCCCGCTCGACAGCCGCCGCTACGGCGACACGACGGTGACGCTGCTCGAGGCGCCCTGAGCGGACGGCGCCTGACGTGGGGGCGGCGACTTGCCGGAAATTCGCGACCACTTGTCGCGCGGGCCCTGCGTTTCTATAACCGCCGCAACTTCAGGGGAGCCGATCCATGCGTTTCGACCAGCGCCATCTTCTGGGCATCGAGCCCCTTCGTCCGGATGAAATCACCACCCTGCTCGATCTGGCCGAGCGCTACGTGACCCTGTCGCGCCAGCGCGACAAGCACGCCAACGCGCTGGCCGGGCTCACCCAGATCAACATGTTCTTCGAGAACTCGACCCGCACGCAGTCCAGCTTCGAGCTGGCGGGCAAGCGGCTCGGGGCGGACGTGATGAACATGTCGATGCAGGCGAGCTCGATCAAGAAGGGCGAGACGCTGATCGACACGGCGCTCACGCTCAACGCCATGCATCCCGACCTGCTGGTCGTGCGCCATCCCCAGTCCGGCGCGGTGGACCTGCTGGCGCAGAAGGTGAACTGCGCGGTGATCAACGCCGGCGACGGCAAGCACGAGCACCCGACGCAGGCGCTGCTCGACGCGCTGACCATCCGCCGCGCCAAGGGCCGGCTGCACCGGCTCAACATCGCCATCTGCGGCGACATCGCCCATTCGCGCGTGGCGCGCTCGAACCTGCTGCTGCTGCACAAGATGGAGAACCGCATCCGGCTCGTCGGCCCCGCCACGCTGATGCCCTCGGGCATCGCCGACTTCGGCGCCGAGGTCTACGACGACATGGCCGAGGGGCTGAAGGACGTCGACGTGGTGATGATGCTGCGGCTTCAGAAAGAGCGCATGGACGGCGGCTTCATCCCCTCCGAGCGGGAGTATTACCACCGCTGGGGCCTCGACGCCGAGAAGCTCGCCCATGCCAAGCCCGATGCCATCGTCATGCACCCCGGCCCGATGAACCGCGGCGTCGAGATCGACGGCACCATCGCCGACGACATCAACCGCTCGGTGATCCAGGAGCAGGTCGAGATGGGTGTCGCCGTGCGCATGGCGGCGATGGACCTGCTGGCGCGCAACCTGCGTGCCCGGCCCACCGACCTTGCGGTCTGAGCGGGGGGCGGCATGACCAAGATGCACATCAACGGATCGATGGACGGCGAGGTGCGCCTCTTTCACCTCGACCTGCCCCCCGAGGCGGTCGAGCGGTTCACCACCCAGGCCGGCACCGGGGAGTTCCCGCTGCAATACGCGCTTGGCGCGCGCAGGCTGCGGCCATCGCGGATCGACGTGGTCTCGATCCGCGACCTCGGGGAGATGTCGCTCTCGTCCTACCTTGCCGAGGCCTACCAGCTGGGCGGCGACGCCTTCCGCGAGATGAAGCCGCGCATCGACGCGCTGAAGGGCCACGTGGTGATCCTGCCCAGCCCGGCCTTCGACCACACCTCGCAGGACCTGACGATCTCGAGCCCGCTGCGCTGGATCGGCACCTTCAACGAGGCCGGCGGCTCCGGCGCGCCCGCCCGCCGGCTGCGCAGCACCTCGACGCGCGGCAGCATGGATCGCCCCGGCCCCGGTGGCCCGGCGCCGCGCAGCCGCGTGCTGACCTACGTTCTTCTCGGGCTCGGCGTGCTGGCGCTGCTGCTGCTCGCCGCCTTCTTCCGGGCGGCCTGATGCGCCCGCCCGCCGCCCCGACCCTGACCTCGCCTTCCGGAGCCTCCGAATGAAAGACAAGCTGCTCTACAACGCCCGGCTGATCGACCCCGAGGCCGGAACCGTCTCGGAAGGCGCGCTGCTGCTCTCGGGTGGCCGGATCAAGGCGGTGGTGACCTCGGCCGACGAGATCGCCAAGCTGGCCGGGCAGACCGAGGCGCAGGACCTGAACCGCGCCTACGTGGCGCCGGGCATCGTCGATCTAGGCGTCAAGGTGGGCGAGCCGGGAGAGCGCCACAAGGAAAGCTTCAAGACCGCAGGGCTTGCCGCCGCCGCCGGGGGCGTGACCACCATGGTCACCCGCCCCGACACCGCGCCGGCCATCGACACGCCCGAGGTGCTGGAATTCATCCGCCGCCGCGCCAACGAGACCGCGCCGGTCAACGTGCTGCCCATGGCCGCGCTGACCAAGGGCCGCGAGGGGCGCGAGATGACCGAGCTCGGCTTCCTGCTCGACGCGGGGGCCGTGGCCTTCACCGATTGCGACCGCGTGGTGACCGACACCAAGGTGCTGTCGCGCGCCATGACCTATGCCCGCTCGCTCGGTGCGCTGGTCATCGGCCACCCGCAGGAGCCGATCCTGTCCAAGGGCGCCGCCGCCAGCTCGGGCAAGTTCGCCTCGCTCCGCGGGCTGCCCTCGGTCTCGCCGATGGCCGAGCGCATGGGGCTCGACCGGGACATCGCGCTCGTCGAGATGACCGGCGTGCGCTACCACGCCGACCAGATCACCACCGCCCGCGCGCTTCCGGCGCTGGAGCGGGCGAAGAACAACGGCTTCGACGTGACCGCGGGCATCTCGATGCACCACCTCACGCTCAACGAGATGGACGTGGCCGACTACCGCACCTTCTTCAAGGTGACGCCGCCGCTGCGCTCGGAAGACGACCGGCAGGCGGTGCTGGAGGCGCTGCGCGGCGGGCTGATCGACGTGATCGGTTCGTTCCACACGCCGCAGGACGAGGAATCCAAGCGCCTTCCCTTCGAGGAGGCCGCCTCGGGCGCGGTGGGTCTCGAGACCATGCTGCCGGTGCTGCTGCGGCTCTACCACGCGGGCGAGGTCGACCTGCCCACGCTGTTCCGCGGCCTGTCACTGAACCCCGCCAAGAGGCTCGGCCTCGACTGCGGCCGCCTCGCGGCGGGCGCGCCGGCCGATCTCGTGATCTTCGACGCCGACAAGCCCTTCATCCTCGACCGCTTCAAGCTGCAGTCGAAATCCAAGAACACGCCCTTCGACGGCGCGCGTCTGCAGGGCAAGGTCCTGCAGACGCTCGTCGCCGGCACCCCCGTCTGGAGCGCCTGACATGCTGCCCGAGATCACCTCTTCGGCTCCCGTGCTGACCCTCTGGGCGGTGCTGGGCTACCTGCTCGGCTCGATCCCCTTCGGCCTGCTGCTGACCCGAGCCATGAACCTCGGCGACCTGCGCTCGATCGGCTCGGGCAACATCGGCGCGACCAACGTGCTGCGCACCGGCAACAAGGCCGCGGCGGCGGGCACGCTGATCCTCGACGGCGGCAAGGGCGCGGTGGCGGTGCTGCTGGCGCGCTGGCTGGCGGGCGAGGACGCGGCGCAGCTCGCAGGTCTCGCGGCCTTCCTCGGCCATTGCTACCCGGTCTGGCTGAAGTTCAAGGGCGGCAAGGGCGTCGCGACCTTCATCGGCCTCGTCCTTGCGCTGCACTGGCCGGTCGGGCTGATCACCTGCGCCACCTGGCTTGCCGGGGCGGCCATGTCGCGCATCTCGTCGGTGGGCGCGCTGGTGGCGGCGCTGCTCTCGACGGTCTGGATGGTGCTCTTCGGCCAGATCGAGATGACCGCGCTGACGCTGGTGCTGACCGCGCTGATCTTCTGGCGGCACCGCAGCAACATCGACCGCATCCGCAAGGGCACCGAGTCGAAGATCGGCCAGAAGGGCTGACCTTCAAAGGCATGGCAGGGCCCGGCGGCAAGCCGGGCCGCGCCGTTCAGAGCTTGCCGCCGAGGTGCAGGTCGAGATCCTCGATCCGGTCCTGTCCCCAGAACTTCTCGCCCGCCTCGGTGATCCAGAAGGGCGATCCGAAGACCCCGGCCCCCACCGCCTCTTCAAGGTTTGCCGCGTAGGTCTCGGCCCCGACCAGCAGCCCGCTGTCGGCCAACGCCGGATCGAAGCCGTTCGCCTCGAGCGCCGCCTTGATCACCGCATCCTCGGCGATGTCCTTCTCCTCGGCCCAGCAGTTCCGCAACAGCGTGTGGATCAGCCCGCCGAGATTGCCGCCCCCGGCCCGGTCCGCCGCGATGATCGCGTAGGAGGCCGGCGCGGCATTGGTCGGCCAGAACATCGGCTTGAGGTTCAGCGGCAGCCCGGCCTTGCGCGCCTGCCGCGGCAGGTCGACGTTGCGGTAGTCGATCCGCGACGGGTGACGCTGGCCGAGGGGCGCGCCGCCGGTGCGCGGGAAGAGCGCCATGATGTCGAAGGGCTTGTAGACCACCTCGGCCCCGTGCTTCGCCGCAACCTCCTCGAACCGCGGCCCGGCGAGGTAGGCAAAGGGCGACAACATCGAAAAATAGTACTGGATTTGTGCCATGGGGTCACATGCCCTTCCGTGTATCTTTGCCCCACGCTAACTGCGTGTTAAGGCGACCGCAACGTCACGAATCTGTCATTCCGTAACGCCGGAGCCTCCCAAATGCCCACCGTCATCGAACCCAAGCTCATCGCGGGTAATGCCAACAAGCCGCTCGCGACTGCCATCGCGCGCCGCATGTCGCTCTATCGCGGAGGCGCCGTCGGGCTCGTCGATGCGCGCGTCGAGCGGTTCAACGACCAGGAAATCTTCGTCGAGGTCTACGAGAACGTCCGCGGCGAGGACATGTACATCCTCCAGCCGACCTCGAACCCGGCGAACGACAACCTGATGGAACTGCTGATCATGGCCGACGCGCTGCGCCGGTCCTCGGCCGCGCGCATCACCGCCGTGATCCCCTACTTCGGCTACGCCCGCCAGGACCGCCGCACCAAGGCGCGCACCCCGATCACCGCCAAGCTGGTCGCCAACATGATCCACGAGGCCGGCGTCGAGCGGGTGCTGACCATGGACCTGCACGCCGCGCAGATCCAGGGCTTCTTCGACATCCCCGTCGACAACCTCTACGCCTCGCCGATCTTCGCGCTCGACATCCAGCAGCAGTTCAAGGACTCGCTGCAGGACGTCATGGTGATCTCGCCGGACGTCGGCGGCGTGGCCCGTGCCCGCGAGCTGGCCAAGCGGATCAACGCGCCGCTCGCCATCGTCGACAAGCGCCGCGAGAAGCCGGGCGAGATCGCCGAGATGACCGTGATCGGTGACGTCACCGGCAAGAAGTGCATCATCGTCGACGACATCTGCGACACCGCCGGCACGCTGTGCAAGGCCGCCGAGGTGCTGATGGACCACGGCGCGACCGAGGTGCACGCCTACATCACCCACGGCGTGCTGTCCGGCCCCGCCGTCGAGCGCGTCACCAAGTCGGTGATGAAGTCGCTGGTGATCACCGACTCGATCGCCGCCACCGATGCCGTCGCCGCCGCGCCGAACATCCGCATCCTGCCGACCGCGCCGATCTTCGCACAGGCGATCCTGAACATCTGGAACGGCACCTCGGTGTCGTCGCTGTTCGAGACCGAAGTGCTCGGCCCGATCTACGAAGGCATCCTCTGATGGCCTCGCGCCCGCCGCTCATCCGGCGGGCGCGCCCCGCGGACCTCGCTGCGATCGAAGCGATCGTCGAGGCCGCCTATTCCCCCTACATCCCGCGCATGGGGCGCGAGCCCGGCCCGATGCTCGACGACTACGCGGCGCTGATCGCCGCGGAGCGCGTCCACGTGGCCGAGACCGGCGGCGAGGTGGCGGGCCTCCTGGTGCTGCTGCCGCAGGCGGACGCGCTGCTGCTCGACAACATCGCCGTCTCGCCCCGCGCGCAGGGCAAGGGTGTCGGCCGCGCGCTCATGGAACTCGCCGAGACCGAGGCGCGCGACGCCGGTTTCGACCGAATCCGTCTCTACACCAACGTCCTGATGACCGAGAATCTCGTGCTCTACCCCCGTCTCGGCTACCGCGAGACCGGCCGGGTGACCGAGAAGGGCTTTGACCGGGTCTATTTCGAAAAGCCTATCTGAGCCCCCCGCCACGGTTTTTTCCCGCCATGCAGAGTCTGCATTGCGGGGTTCTCCTTACGTGGCTTGTGAGTCCGGCCGGAAATCCCGATGTGAGCGCCATCCCGAAATCAGGAGGCCATCATGGCAACGACGGACATTCACAGTCTTCCGACCGATTCCCGACGCGGTTCCTTCAGCCGCATCTTCGCACGCTTCCGGCTCGCCCGTTCGCGCCGCGCCGAATACCACCGCGTGGTGAACGAGCTTGAAGCCTTCAGCGATCGCGAACTCGCCGACATCGGCTTCCACCGCGCCAACATCCGCGACATCGCCTGGCAAGCCGCCTACGGCCGCTGAGGGCCGCAGCCTCCCCGCGGCCGGCTAGTAGATGAGCCAGTCATCCTCGCCCCGCACCTCCCCGATCGCCATCCAGGACAGACGCACGCGCGCCACGCGCGTGTCGGACCATGTGCGGAACACCATGTCGAACCCCGTCTCCGAGACATTCTCGGCCCCGAGGTCGGCACGGATGTTCCCGCCATTGTCGATGTCCCAGAGCGACAGCGAGACCTGAACGTTCGGCGGGCTCGCGAAGGGCTCGGAAAAGGCGATCCGGCGCCGGCGCTCGCGCTCGCCCGAGCCGGTCCACATGCTTCCGCCGCTCTCGAATTCCGAAAACAGATCCTCGTTGCCCTGGTCGATCCCGACCCAGGCGCCGCGCAATTTCCGCATCAGTCCTTCCCCATCCTCTTCGCCGGCAGTCTTGTGCAACTCTCCGGCGATTGGAATGGGAATTTTCCCTGAAGGGGTCGGAGCTTGGCGCTCAGTCGTCCGGCGTGCAGACGCGGATGCGGTGGCCGTCGGGATCGCGGGCAACGAAGGTGCGCCCGAAGACCGCGTCGAGCGGCGCCTGCTCGATCTCGACGCCCATCGCGCGCCAGGCCGCGTGCAGGCGCTCGACCTCGGCATCCGTGGGGACCATGAAGGCCAGCTCGGAACGGTGGCCGCTGCCGCCCGAGACGAAATCCCGCGCGGTCTCCGACCAGAGGCCCAGCGTCAGCCCGCCCTCGAAGGCAAAGGCGGCATAGGTCGGAAAGACCGCCTCGGGCGGCGTGCCGAGCAGCTTCTCGTAGAAGGCCGCGCTGGCGACCGGGTCGGCGACGTAGAAGAGGATGAGGTTGGGGGTCATGACGGGCTCCTGCAGGTGTTCTGCGCCCTGTCTAGCCCCGGGCCCTGTCAGGAACTGGCAGCAGCAACCCCTCCCTGCCCCCTCCCCTGCTTCCCGGAAGACCGCACCCCGGAAAAGCAGAAGGCCCCGCTTGCGCGGGGCCTTTGCATGTCTCGAACGCCAGGCTCAGTAGTTGAGGTTGGCCGCTTTCGGGTCGAGCCCGATATGCGTGCCCACCGCCACCATGTCCTGAAGCAGCTTGGCTGCCTCGTCCACGGGGCCCGGCTCGTTCTCGGGAGCAGCTTCCTTCGCGGCCTTGTAGGCCATGACAGCTTCTTCCACGAGCGCGTCGTAGGTCGCCTGGTCCATGTCGCCATGCGGCACGGCCTTCTCGGCCAGCACGCTGACCGACTGACCGATCTCGGCAAAGCCGCCGGTGACGACGAACTCGTGCGTGCCGGTCTCGGTCTCGACCTTGAGGATGCCCGGACGCAGCGTGGTGATCATCGGCGCGTGGTTGGGCATCGCCGTCAGATCGCCCTCGGTGCCCGGAATCTGCACTGCCTTGACGGCAGCCGACATCAGGTTGCGCTCGGGGCTCACCAGGTCGAATTGCATCGTTTCAGCCATTTGGGCCTCCGGTTACTGGGGGGCGCGAAGCCCCCCGCTGGTCTCAGGCTGCGTCTGCGGCCAGTTTCTCGGCCTTCGCGAGCACTTCGTCGATGCCGCCGACCATGTAGAAGGCGCCTTCCGGCAGGTGGTCGTACTCGCCGTTCACCACAGCCTTGAACGACTTGATGGTGTCCTCAAGCGGAACCTGCACACCGTCGGAGCCGGTGAACACCTTCGCCACGTCGAACGGCTGGCTGAGGAAGCGCTGGATCTTCCGGGCGCGGGCCACGGTCAGCTTGTCCTCTTCCGACAGTTCGTCCATGCCGAGGATCGCGATGATGTCCTGCAGCGACTTGTAGCGCTGGAGGATACCCTGCACGTCACGGGCAACGTTGTAGTGCTCTTCGCCGATCACGGCCGGGTCGAGGAGGCGCGACGAGGAGTCGAGCGGGTCCACGGCCGGGTAGATGCCGAGTTCGGAGATCGAACGGTTGAGAACGGTCGTCGCGTCGAGGTGCGCGAAGGTCGTGGCGGGCGCCGGGTCGGTAAGGTCGTCCGCGGGCACGTACACGGCCTGGATCGAGGTGATCGAGCCGTTCTTGGTCGAGGTGATGCGTTCCTGCATCGCGCCCATGTCGGTTGCCAGCGTCGGCTGGTAGCCCACTGCGGACGGGATACGGCCGAGAAGTGCGGACACTTCCGAGCCTGCCTGCGTGAAGCGGAAGATGTTGTCCACGAAGAACAGAACGTCGGTGCCGGACTGGTCACGGAACTGCTCGGCCAGGGTCAGGCCGGTCAGGGCGACGCGAGCACGGGCTCCCGGCGGTTCGTTCATCTGGCCGTAGACCAGCGCCACCTGCGATTCCTCGAGGTTGTCGGGCTTGATCACGTTGGATTCGATCATCTCGTGGTAGAGGTCGTTGCCCTCACGGGTCCGCTCGCCAACACCGGCGAACACGGAGAAGCCCGAGTGCACCTTTGCGATGTTGTTGATCAGTTCCATGATGAGAACGGTCTTGCCCACGCCGGCGCCGCCGAACAGGCCGATCTTGCCGCCCTTGGCGTAGGGCGCCAGCAGGTCGATGACCTTGATGCCGGTGACCAGGATTTCCGACTCGGTCGACTGTTCGTCGAACTGCGGGGCCGGCTGGTGGATCGAGCGGGTCTCGGTTGCGTTGACCGGGCCCTTTTCGTCGACGGGCTCGCCGACGACGTTCAGGATACGGCCGAGGGTCGCGTTGCCGACCGGCACCGAGATCGGGCCGCCGGTGTCTGCCACGGCCTGGCCGCGGACGAGACCTTCGGTCGCGTCCATGGCGATGGTGCGAACGGTGTTCTCACCCAGGTGCTGGGCGACTTCCAGAACCAGTTTCTTGCCTTCGTTTTCGGTGGTCAGCGCGTTCAGGATCTCGGGCAGGTGGTCGTCGAACTTCACGTCGACCACGGCGCCGATGACCTGGGTCACTTTGCCTTTTGCGTTTGCCATTTATCGTCTCCGGTTCTTAGAGCGCCTCGGCGCCCGAGATGATTTCGATCAGTTCGTTGGTGATGACCGCCTGACGCGAACGGTTGTACTCAATCGTCAGCCTGTCGATCATGTCGCCCGCGTTGCGCGTGGCGTTGTCCATGGCGCTCATCCGAGCCCCCTGTTCCGAGGCCGCGTTCTCCAGCAGAGCCGAGAAGATCTGGGTTGCGACGCCACGGGGCAGGAGATCGGCAAGGATGGCTTCCTCGCCGGGCTCGTATTCGTAGAGCGTGGACCCGCCAGCGTCACCCTCGGGCGCGTCGAACTGCGCCGGGATCACCTGTTGCGCCGTCGGGACCTGGGAGATCACCGACTGGAACTTCGAGTAGAAGATGGTCGCCACGTCGAACTCGCCGGCGTCGAAACGCACGATGATGTCCTTCGCGATGCCCTGGGCGTCGGCGTAGCCGATCTTCTTGACATCGCTCAGGTCGACGTGACCGACGAACAGGTCGCCGTAGTCACGCTTGAGCTGCTCGCGGCCCTTCTTGCCGACGGTGAGGATCTTCACCGTCTTGCCAGCGGACTTGAGCGTTTCGATATGGGTCCGCGCCTTCTTCACGATGGAGCTGTTGAAGCCCCCGCAAAGGCCGCGCTCGGCGGTCATGACGACGAGCAGGTGCACGTCGTCGTTCCCGGTTCCCGAGAGCAGTTTCGGCGCAGTCGCGCTACCGCCCACCGACGCGGCCAGAGCACCGAGCAGCGCGTTGAAGCGCTCGGTGTAAGGCCGCGACATCTCGGCCGCATCCTGTGCCCGCCGCAGTTTTGCGGCGGCCACCATCTGCATGGCCTTGGTGATCTTCCGGGTCGACTTGACCGAGGAGATGCGGTTCTTGAGGTCCTTGAGGCTAGGCATAATCCTGTCCTTTCAGGGCGCTCAGGCGTAGGTCGCGGCGAATTCGTCGAGCACTGCCTTCAGCTTGTCCGCGGGTTCACCCTTGATCTTCGGATCGGTGGTTTCGATCCAGTCGAGGATGTCCTTGCGCTGGCCGCGCAGGAACGCGAGCAGGGCTGCTTCGTACTTGCCGACTTCCTTCACCGGAACGTTGTCCAGGTAGCCGTTGGTGCCCGCGAAGATGATGCAGACGATCTCGGCGTTGGTCAGCGGCGAGTACTGCGGCTGTTTCATCAGCTCGGTCAGGCGCGCGCCACGGTTCAGCAGCTTCTGGGTCGACGCATCGAGGTCCGAACCGAACTGGGCGAAGGCCGCCATCTCGCGGTACTGCGCGAGCGACAGTTTCACCGGGCCGGCAACCGAGGACATCGCCTTGGTCTGAGCGGACGAGCCCACGCGCGACACCGACAGACCGGTGTTCACGGCCGGGCGGATGCCCTGGAAGAACAGTTCGGTCTCGAGGAAGATCTGGCCGTCGGTGATCGAGATCACGTTGGTCGGGATGAAGGCCGACACGTCGCCGCCCTGGGTCTCGATGATCGGCAGCGCGGTCAGCGAGCCGGCACCGTGATCCTCGTTCAGCTTCGCCGAACGCTCGAGCAGGCGCGAGTGGAGGTAGAACACGTCGCCCGGGTAGGCTTCACGTCCCGGCGGACGGCGCAGAAGCAGCGACATCTGGCGGTAGGACACGGCCTGCTTGGACAGGTCATCATAGATGATGAGGGCGTGCTTGCCGTTGTCGCGGAAGTACTCGGCCATCGCGGTCGCGGTGTAGGGCGCGAGGTACTGCATCGGTGCCGGGTCGGACGCGGTTGCGGCCACGACGATCGAGTAGTCGATCGCGCCGGTTGCTTCCAGACGCTTCACCAGCTGCGCAACGGTCGAGCGCTTCTGGCCGATCGCCACGTAGACGCAGTACAGCTTCTTGCTGTCGTCGTCGCCGGCGGCGTCGTTGTACGACTTCTGGTTCAGGATGGTGTCGAGCGCGATCGCGGTCTTGCCGGTCTGGCGGTCGCCGATGATCAGCTCGCGCTGGCCACGGCCGATCGGGATCATCGCGTCGACCGACTTGAGGCCGGTTGCCATCGGCTCGTGCACCGATTTGCGCGGGATGATGCCGGGGGCCTTCACGTCGGCGATGCGACGCTCGGAGGCTGCAATCGGGCCCTTGCCGTCGAGCGGGTTGCCGAGGCCGTCGACCACGCGGCCGAGCAGGGCTTCACCCGCCGGCACGTCCACGATCGAGTTGGTGCGCTTGACGACGTCGCCTTCCTTGATGTCCCGGTCGGAGCCGAAGATCACCACGCCGACGTTGTCCGCTTCCAGGTTCAGCGCCATGCCCATGATGCCGCCCGGGAACTCGACCATCTCGCCGGCTTTCACGCTGTCGAGACCGTGGACACGTGCGATACCGTCACCGACGGACAGCACGCGACCCACTTCTGCGACTTCGGCCTCCTGACCGAAGTTCTTGATCTGCTCCTTTAGGATCGCAGAAATCTCGGCTGCTTGGATACCCATTTATCCGACCTCTTTCATTGCATTCTGGAGGGAGTTGAGCTTCGAGCGGATCGACGTGTCGACCATCTTCGAGCCCACCTTAACAACGAGACCGCCGATGAGGCTCTCATCCACGGTCGATTTGATCTTCACGTCCGAGCCGATCTGCGACTTGAGGGTCGCGGCGAGCTCGGAGGCCTGAGCCGGGGTCAGCTCGATGGCGGAGGTCACCTCGGCGGTCACCTCACCCTTTTCTGCAGCGATCATCTCGCGCAGGTGGGCGATCAGTTGCGGCAGCGCGAAGAGACGGCGCTTCGAGGCCATCAGCCCCAGCGTGTTCGTCAGCACGGGCGCGAGGCCCATCTTCGCGGCGACAGCAGTGATAGCCTTGCCCTGCGCTTCGCGGGTGTAGACCGGCGAAGAGATCAGATCCTTCAGCTCGGCGCTTTCGCCCAGCGCGGCGGACAGATCGTCGATACCGCTCTCGAGCTTATCGAGCGCTTTTTCCTCTTTGGCGATCCCAAAGACCGCCGTGGCATAGCGTGCCGCGATGCCGCTGGAGATCGAAGCTGGTTCAGACACGTCCACCCTTCCGATATGAGGCCCCCGCGACGCACGGAAGTGATCCGGCGTCCGGAGGCGTTGTCCCTGCCCTGATGCCCTCAGGGCGTCGAAATCAGCGCCGATCTAGCAGAGGGATGGGCACCTCGCAACATGCTAACGGCCATTTAACCATCTGCTGAGCGTGGGTTTTCCGGCTCCTGACCGGTGCCGCGCCGCATTGCGGCGGGCAGAGCTATGGAATGTCTCGCTTTTTCGTGAGCGATGGAAATAATGCCGCATGGGGGCGCGGTTTCTGATCACGCGTCACGCTAGCGCAAACGTATCTGTCAGGTCACAATCTTAGGGCGATATGCCGCCCGGGACCCGCCGAAACCGAATCTTTCCACCTCAAATCGGCCTTCAGACGGGCTTTGGCTCCTTGCTCGGCGCGGGGGTCAGCACCTCGAGCGGGCTGGGCAGGCGTACCCGCTCGCCGAGCCCCTTGCGCTGCGGCGGGTAGCGCTTCGAGGCGCGCACCATCAGCACCCCGCCGGCCATCACCGCCGGGACGGTGCGGCCGATCCGTTCCCAGACCGGGGCGGTCTTCATCCAGAAGCGCCGGGTCGAGGGCGGCTGGTAGAGCACCGAGGCGTTCGAGACCCGCAGGAAGTCATGCGCCCTCAGCTGCGCGTCGAGCTGGCTCAGCGAATAGGGCCGGCCCTGACCGAAGGGCGTGCTTTCCGACCGCGCCCAGAGCCCCGAGCGGTTGGGCACGATGAACAGCACCTCGCCGCCCGGACCCAGCGTGCGGTAGCACTCGTCGAGCAGCGCGGTGATGTTGTTGCAGGTCTCGAGCCCGTGCATGACCACCAGCCGGTCGAGGTGCCCGGTCTCCACCGGCCAGAGCATCTCCTCGGTCAGCACCGACACGTTCGGCATCCCGGCGGGCCAGCGCATCACCCCCTGCGGCGCGGGCATCAGCGCGATCACCCGCCGCGCCTGCGCGAGGTAGGGACGCAGCACCGGCACGGCAAAGCCGTAGCCCGCGACGTTCAGCCCCTGCGCCTCGGGCCAGAAGCGCAGCACCTGGTCGCGCAGGGCGCCACGCGCCGCGCGGCCAAGCGCGCTGCGATAATAGAAGTCGCGAAGCGCCTGCACATCCGGATGCATTGCGGCTCGTTGTCCCTTGCGTCACTCTTCGGAGTACTCTCGCGAGTCACTCTGTCAAAGCCTTGAAGGAAAAGCCATGCCCCTCGACATCGTCACGGTCCCCTGCCTGAGCGACAACTACGCCTACCTGGTCAAGGGCCCCGAGGGAGTGATCCTGATCGACGCGCCCGAGGCCGCGCCGATCGAGGCGGCGCTCGACGCGCGGGGCTGGTCGCTGGACACGATTCTGATCACCCACCACCACCACGACCACGTCGAGGGAATCGCGCCGCTGCGCGACCGCTACGGCTGCACCGTGATCGGACCGCGCGCCGAGGCCGCGAAGATCGACGGGCTCGACCAGCTTGTCGGCGGCGGCGACGAGTTCTCGGTGGGCGGGGTCGGCGTGCACGTGATCGACGTTCCGGGCCACACGCTGGGCCATATCGCCTTCTACATGCCGCAGGCGCAGGCGGTGTTCACCGCCGACAGCCTCATGGCGCTCGGCTGCGGAAGGCTGTTCGAAGGCGACGCCGAGATGATGTGGGCCTCGATGCAGAGGCTCATGGCGCTCCCCCCCGAGACGATCGTCTGCTCGGGCCACGAATACACTTCCGCCAACGCCCGATTTGCGCTTACTATTGAACCTGAGAACTCCGAGCTTAAATCTCGGAGTGACGCCATCGCCAAAGCCCGGACAGAGGGGCGACCCACCGCCTCCTGCGCGCTGTCCGAGGAACTGGCCACCAACCCTTTCCTGCGACCGGACTCCCCCGAGATCCGCGAGCGGCTCGGTTTGACCGAGGCGACCAACGCCGCTGTCTTCGCCGAAATCCGCGCCAGGAAAGACCGCTTCTAGGCCGCCGCTTTTCACGCCACGTTGCACGTCCCACGGCAAATGTGAGCGCCGCTATCCTAGAAAACACTTGAAGGATGGTCCTGATCGACCAAACTTTAACGGTAAGAGGCAATGTTGGGCCCGGGGCCCGACGCAGACAGGAAGGAGCACGCCGTGCCTTCATTCTCGAACACTCTTGAGCAGGCAATTCATTCGGCCCTGGCGCTGGCGAACTCCCGCAGCCACGAATTTGCGACTCTCGAGCACCTTCTCCTGGCCCTCATCGACGAACCCGACGCCGCTCGCGTTATGAAAGCCTGCTCGGTCGACACCGAGGAGCTGCGTACCACGCTCGTTGAATTCATCGACGAAGACCTTTCCAACCTCGTCACCGATGTCGAGGGGTCCGAGGCCGTGCCGACGGCCGCGTTCCAGCGCGTGATCCAGCGCGCGGCCATCCACGTCCAGAGCTCCGGCCGCACCGAGGTGACCGGGGCCAACGTGCTCGTCGCGATCTTCGCCGAGCGCGAGAGCAACGCCGCCTACTTCCTGCAAGAGCAGGACATGACCCGTTACGACGCAGTCAACTTCATTGCCCACGGCGTGGCGAAGAACCCCGCCTACGGCGAAAGCCGCCCGGTTACCGGCGCGCAGGAGTCGGAGGAAGAAACGAAAACCGAGAGCGCACAGGCCTCCGACAACAAGGAGTCGGCACTGGCCAAGTACTGCGTGGATCTCAACGCCAAGTCCCGCAAGGGCGACGTGGACCCGCTGATCGGCCGCGAGCACGAGGTGGAACGCTGCATCCAGGTGCTCTGCCGCCGCCGCAAGAACAACCCGCTGCTGGTGGGCGACCCCGGCGTCGGCAAGACCGCCATCGCCGAGGGGCTGGCGCGCAAGATTGTCAGCGGCGACACGCCCGAGGTGCTCTCGAACACCACCATCTACTCGCTCGACATGGGCGCCCTGCTTGCGGGCACCCGCTATCGCGGCGACTTCGAGGAGCGGCTGAAGGCCGTGGTGAACGAGCTCGAGGAACACCCCGACGCGGTGCTGTTCATCGACGAGATCCACACGGTGATCGGCGCGGGCGCGACCTCCGGTGGCGCCATGGATGCCTCGAACCTCCTGAAGCCCGCGCTTCAGGGCGGCAAGCTGCGCACCATGGGCTCCACCACCTACAAGGAGTTCCGCCAGCACTTCGAGAAGGACCGCGCGCTCAGCCGCCGGTTCCAGAAGATCGACGTGAACGAGCCTTCGGTCGAGGACGCGGTGAAGATCCTCAAGGGCCTCAAGCCCTATTTCGAGGAGCACCACTCGGTCAAATACACCCAGGACGCGATCAAGTCGGCGGTCGAGCTTTCGGCCCGCTACATCAATGACCGCAAGCTGCCCGACAAGGCCATCGACGTGATCGACGAGGCCGGCGCCGCGCAGCACCTGGTGGCCGAGAGCAAGCGCCGCAAGACCATCGGTGCCAAGGAGATCGAGGATGTCGTGGCGAAGATCGCCCGCATCCCCCCGAAGAACGTCAGCAAGAACGACGCCGAGCTCCTCAAGGATCTCGAGAACGCGCTCAAGCGCGTGGTCTTCGGCCAGGACGCCGCCATCGAGGCGCTGTCCTCGGCGATCAAGCTGGCCCGTGCCGGCCTGCGCGAGCCCGAGAAGCCGATCGGCAACTACCTCTTCGCCGGGCCGACGGGCGTCGGCAAGACCGAGGTGGCCAAGCAGCTCGCGTCGAGCCTCGGCGTGGAACTGCTGCGCTTCGACATGTCCGAGTACATGGAGAAGCACGCCGTCTCGCGCCTGATCGGTGCCCCGCCGGGCTACGTCGGCTTCGACCAGGGTGGCCAGCTCACCGACGGCGTGGACCAGCACCCGCATTGCGTGCTCCTGCTCGACGAGATCGAGAAGGCGCACCCGGATGTCTACAACATCCTGCTGCAGGTGATGGACCACGGCGCGCTGACCGACCACAACGGCCGGACCGTGGACTTCCGCAACGTGATCCTCATCATGACCTCCAACGCCGGTGCGGCGGAGCAGGCCAAGGCGGCGATCGGCTTCAACCGTGACCGCCGCGAGGGCGAGGACACCGCCGCCATCGAGCGGACCTTCACGCCGGAATTCCGCAACCGCCTGGACGCGGTGATCAGCTTCCAGCCGCTGCCGAAGGAGGTCATCCTCTCGGTCGTCGAGAAGTTCGTGCTGCAACTCGAGGCGCAGCTCATGGATCGCAACGTGTCGATCGAGCTCACCAAGCCGGCGGCCGAATGGCTGGCGGAAAAGGGCTACGACGACAAGATGGGCGCCCGCCCGCTGGGCCGCGTGATCCAGGAGAACATCAAGAAGCCGCTGGCCGAGGAACTGCTCTTCGGCAAGCTGGTGAAGGGTGGCCTCGTCAAGGTCACGGTGAAGGACGACAAGCTCGTGCTGAAGGCCGAGGGCCCGGACAAGCTCCGCCTCTCGTCGCGCAAGCCGCCGCTGCTCACCGCCGACTGATTGCGGTTCCGTAGAAAAAAGAAACCTCCCCGCCGGGCGACCGGCGGGGAGGTTTTCTTTTGCCCGAAGCGGCTGCGGCGGGGAGCCCCTGCGGAGCCCCCTGCCCTCACTTCTCGGTCAGCTTGAGCTCGATCCGGCGGTTCTGCGCCTTGGCTGCCTCGCTGCCGTCCGTGTTGATCGGCTGGAACTGCCCGAACCCGTTGGCCGAAAGGCGTTGCGGCGGGATGCCCTCGTGCTCGACCATGTAGCGCACCACCGAGAGCGCCCGCGCCTGGCTGAGCTCCCAGTTGTCGGCAAAGGGCGCACCCGGGCGCAGCGGCGTGTCGTCGGTGTGCCCGTCCACCCGCAGGATCCAGTTGATCCCCGGCGGGATGTCCCGCGCGATGTTGCGGATGATCCCCGCGATCTTGGAAATCTCCTGCTCGCCCACCACCGACAGCGTCGCGCCGCCCGGCGGGAACAGCACCTCGGAGGAGAAGACGAAGCGGTCGCCCTCGATCCGCACGCCCTCCTGCTGGCCCACGACCTCGCGCAGCCGGCCGAAGAACTCCGAGCGGTAGCGTTCCAGATCCTGCGCCTGCGCCTCGAGCCGCTTGCGCTCGGCCTCCTCGAGCTGCCGGCGTTTGCGCTCCTCGGCGGCGACGCGTGCCAGCGCGGCGTTGAGGTCGGACCCGAGGTTCTGGATCTGCACCTGCGCGTCGGCATCCTTCTCGCGACTGTCGTCGAGCAGCCCCTGCAGCTGCGACAGCTGCGTGCGCAGCGCCGCGACCTGCTGGTTCAGCAGTTCGGACTGCTTCTGCGCGGCGCTGGCGCGGGTGTCGCTGGCCTCCAGCTCCTTGCGCGCCTGCGCAAGAAGCGCCTGCTGGCGCTCGTCGTCGCTGAGGCCCTCGGCAAGCTTCGCCTCGGCCGCGGCCTTGGCGGCGAGCGCCGCTGCGAGCCGGTCGCGGACCTGGCTCGCGTCAAGCTCGACATCGCTCTGCGCCGCCAGCGCCTCGGCCAGCTTCACCTGCGCCGCGTCGCGTTCCTCGCGCGCGGTGGCAAGATCGCTGCGCAGGCTGGCAAGTTCTCCCTGCGCGGTGTCGCCGGTCTGCTGCGCCTGCGACAGCTCGCTTTCCAGCGCGACGATCCGCGCCTCGAGCTCGTTGCTGTTGTCGGCGGCGAGCGCCGCGGCCAGCCGGGCGTTCAGCTCGGACTCGCCCTCGCGCGCCGCGGCGAGCAGCGTCAGCGTGTCCTCGGCCTGCTTGCGCTGCTGTTCGAGCGACAGGGTCATCGCGGTCAACTCGGCCTGCGAGTCCTCGAGCCGCTTGCGCAGCGCGGCGGCGGCCTCGGATTCGGCCAGCCGGCGCTGTTCCTCGTCGGTGAGGTTCTGCTGCAGCGCGTCGACCTGCGCCGAGAGCCCGCCCAGCTGCGTCTCCTGCGCGGCGTTCTTGGCGCGCAGGTCGGCAAGCAGCGCCTCCATCGCCTCGCGCTTGGCGGCGTCGAGCCGCGCGGCCTCGGCCTGCGCGTCCACCTCGGACCGCACCGAGGCCAGCGCCGTCTCGAGCGCGTCGCGGGCCGAGGTCAGCTCGTCCTTCTCGGCATTGAGCGTGGTGATGGTCTGCTGCGCCCCGTCGCGCTCGGCGATGAGCGAGGCGACCTGCTCCTCGAACGAGGCGATGCGCCCCTGCTGCTCGTCGCGCTGCGTCGTGAGCGCGGCGATGATCGACTGCTGCTCGGCCAGCTGCGTGGCATTGTCCGAAAGCGTCGCCTCGAGCTCGCCGAGCTGGTTGGTCAGCGCGGTGTTCTTGCGCTCCTGCACTCCCAGCGCCTGCGCCAGCGCGGCCAGCTCGCCCGACAGGCTGTCGAGTTCCGTCTCCTGCCCGGTGATGGTCTCGCGCAGCACGAACTGGATCACCATGAAGATGGTGAGCACGAACATCAGCACCAGCAGCAGGCTGGTCATGGCGTCGACGAACCCGGGCCAGATATTGGCCTGAAGCCGGGCTCCGGTACGGCGCGAGAGGGCCATGGATCAGCCCTCGGATCCGCCGGAGCGCGCCGGGTTCGGACGCACCGCGCGCACCTGCGGCGGCTGCGGGCGCGCGATTTGCCCGATGACACGGGTCAGCGTCGCGAGGTCGGTGCGCAGCTCGGCCATGCTTTCCTGCCGGCCGGCGGCCACCTCCTCCAGCAGCCGCAGCATCTGCACGTCGATCGAGCGCAGCCGCATCCGGCTCTCGGCATCCAGCCCCTCGGCGGTCTCGCGGCTCTCGAGCACCTCGATCAGCCGCTCCTGCCCCTCGGCGATGCGCGCCAGCGAGTTGTTCGACGGCGCCGTCGCCTCGAGCCGCTCGGTCATCCGCTCGATGGAATCGGCCAGCTGGCCGAGCCGGCTCTCGATCTCCATCCGGCCCTGTTCGCTCTCGGCGTAAAGCGCGCTCATCCGCTCCATCTGCTCGGTCATCTGGTCGAGCACCATGCCGATCAGCGCCTCGTCGCCGCTGCCCTCGCCCTCGCCCGAGCTGAAGCTCAGCTTGGTGATCGAGCTCAGCCACTCCTCGAGCTCGCGGTAGAAGCGGTTCTGCCCGTGCCCGGCGAAGAGCTCCAGCAGCCCGACGATCAGCGAGCCGGCAAGGCCCAGCAGCGACGAGGCAAAGGCCACGCCCATGCCGCCGAGCTGCCCCTCGAGCCCCTGCATCAGGCGCGAGAAGGTCTGCACCCCGCTCTCGCCGTCCTTGGGCACGAGGCTGCGGATCGTGTCGACCAGCGCCGGCACGGTGGTCGCCAGCCCGTAGAAGGTGCCGAGCAGGCCGAGGAAGATCAGCAGCGAGACGATGTAGCGGGTGATCTCGCGCGCCTCGTCGATCCGCGTCGCCACCGAGTCGAGGATCGACCGCGTCGAGGTCGTGGTGATCTGCAGCCGCTTGTCATGCCGCCCGAGCAGCGCCGCGAGCGGGGCCAGCAGGCGCGGCGGGCGCGCGCCCGCGTCCCGGCCCGAGGCGAAGCCCTCGATCCAACGCACCGAGGTGATCAGCTGCGCCACCTGCAGGAAGCAGGCCAGCACGCCCAGCACGAAGACGAAGAGGATGAAGCCGTTCAGGTACGGGTTCGACTGGAACACCGGCATCACGCTGGGCAGCACGAGCACCGCCCCGGCGCCGCACAGGCCGAGCACCGCCAGCATCAGGGTGATCTGGCGGACCGGCTGGCTGAAATGGGCCTCTGCCTCGAGGTTGCGTCGGTCCATCTGGGACACCCGATTTTGGCAAAATTCTGTTTGGCAGCCTAAGACTTCGCCCCAGTCAAGCCAAGCCGTTATCCATCAGGCTGCGCACGCGGTCGGCCAACCAGTGCAGCTCCGCATCAGGAATGCCCAGATGTTCGAGATGCGACGCGGTGTTGTAGAGATATTCGCTGTTCGGCCCGCGTCCGCCGATCGCCTGCGCGATGATCCGCGCCTGCTCCTCGAGGTCGAGCCCGCCGCAATATTGCACGTGGTCCGGGTCGATGATGTAGGTCACCGCCTCGACCTCGCGCCCGTCCTGCAGCGTCAGCGGCAGCAGCGCCTCGTAATAGGCGGCCGAGACCAGTTCGCGCTCGCGCAGGTAGTCCAGCGTCGCGTCCTCGGAGCCCGGCTGCGCGCGCAGCGCCAGCCCGTCGCAGGCGGCGGCGTGCTCGGCGTCCAGCGCCAGCACCAGCCCCGGCGCATCCGGCGTGCCGCGGTGGTGGATCGAGCGCATGCAGAAGGAACGGCGGTATCCGGGCAGCGTGGCATGCACGCTCTCGGCGACGGGAAAGCCGGGATTCCAAAGAAGTGAGCCGTAGCCGAAGACCCAAAGCGCCATCATTCTGGTCCTTTCCGCATGGCGGCTGTAAACACCAATCCTGTCCGTCAGAAAAGGGGGCGAGTGGTGAAGAAGCTGTTCATTGCCGTGATCGTGGTCGCGCTGGCCTGGTCCGGCTTCTGGTTCGTCTCGGTGCATTTCGAGCGCAAGGCGATCGACGCCTGGATGGAGGCGCGCCGGGCCGAGGGCTGGACCGCAAGCTACGCGGATCTCTCGCTGCAGGGCTTCCCCAACCGCGTCGACGCGCGGCTGAGCGGGCTGCTGCTGGAAAGCCCCGAGGGGCTGCGCTGGGAGGCCCCCTTCGTCGACATCTACCGTCTGGTCTACAACTTCGGCCACGAGATCGTCGCCTTCCCGCCGCGGATGACGGTGACCACCGAGCTCGGGCCGACCGAGGTCGCCTCGGACGGGATGCGCGCCAGCTTCATCCACGAGGGCGACATCGTGGTGCGGGCCAATTTCGAGGCGCAGACGCTCAACCTCACCGGCGCCACCACCGCGGCGCTGGCCGGGCTCACCGCCGCGCTGACCCGCGACGAGGGCGAGGAGACCAGCTACCGCATCGCCGTCGGCGCCGACGCGATCGCCGGCTCGGGCGGGCGCGTGGCCGATGCCATCCGGCTCGACGCGGGCTTCGACACCGACCTGCCGCTGCGCGTCGGCCAGCAGGCCGGCCCGCACCCGCAGCCGCTGCGCGTCGAGCTGCACCTTGCCGAGTACAAGGTCGACGACCTGCAGCTGAAGGTCGCGGGCGACGTCGACGTGGAGGATGACGGCACGCTCGACGGCGAGGTGACGGTCAAGGCGGTGAACTGGCGCGAGATGATCGACATGGCCCGGCAGAGCGGCCAGCTTCCCGAAGGCATGGCGAGGGCGCTCGAGGACGGGCTCGGCCTCGTCGCCGGGCTCTCGGGCAACCGCGACACGCTCGACCTGCCGCTGACCATCGACGAGGGCGTGGCCCGGCTGGGTCCGATTCCGCTCGGCGAGGCGCCGCGCCTGCGCTTCCCCTGACCCGAAAGACCCCGGCCCGCGCCGCCACGCTTGCGCGGCGCGGCAAAGCCGGAAAGAGTGCGGTCATGACCGACGCACTCGCCGACCGCCTCGACACCCGCATCGAAGACAAGCGTGACGACCTGATCGCGCTGACGCAGGACCTCGTCCGCATCCCGACGCTGAACCCGCCGGGGCAATATTACCGCGACATCTGCGACCACCTCGAGCGCCGCCTCGCGGCGCGCGGCTTCACCTGCACGCTGGTGCGCGCGACCGGCGCCCCCGGCGACAGCGACCGCTACCCGCGCTGGAACCTCGTGGCGCGGCGCGAGGGCACGCGGCCGGGCGACTGCGTGCATTTCAACTCGCATCACGACGTGGTCGAGGTCGGCGCCGGCTGGACCCGCGATCCCTTCGGCGGCGCGCTCGAGGGCGACCGCATCTACGGCCGCGGCACCTGCGACATGAAGGGCGGGCTCGCCGCCTCGGTGATCGCCGTCGAGGCCTTCCTCGAGACCCACCCGGATTTCGCCGGCGCCGTCGAGATCAGCGCCACGGCGGACGAGGAATCCGGCGGCTACGGCGGCGTCGCGCACCTCGCGAAGGAGGGCTGGTTCAACCCCTCGCGCGTGCAGCACGTGATCATCCCCGAGCCGCTCGACAAGCACCGCATCTGCCTCGGTCACCGCGGCGGCTGGTGGGCCGAGATCGAGACCAAGGGCGAGATCGCCCATGGCTCCATGCCCTTTCTCGGCGACTGCGCGATCCGCCACATGGGCGCCGTGCTCGACGCCTTCGAGGAGACGCTCTTCCCGGCCATGGCCGCCCGCGTCACCGAGATGCCGGTGGTCCCCGAGGGCGCGCGCAACTCGACGATGAACATCAACTCGATCCACGGCGGACAGGACGAGCGGCACGAGGGCCTGCCCGCCCATTGCGTGCCCGACAGCTGCCGCGTCGTGATCGACCGGCGCTTCCTCATCGAGGAGACCGTCGAGGGGGTGAAGGACGAGGTCATCACCCTGCTCGAGGACCTCAAGGCCCGCCGCCCGAACTTCGACTACGAGATCCGCGAGCTCAACCGCGTCATCCCCTCGATGACCGAGAAAACCGCCCCGGTGGTCACCACCGTCGCCGCGGCGATCCGCGAGGTGCTGGGCACCGACGCGACCTACGTCGCCTCGCCCGGCAGCTACGACCAGAAGCACATCGACCGGATCGGCAAGCTCAGGAACTGCATCGCCTACGGGCCGGGCGTGCTGGAACTGGCGCACAAGCCCGACGAGTGGATCGGCGTCACCGACATGCTCGACAGCGCCCGCGTCATGGCCCGCAGCCTCGAGCGCCTGCTGCTGCGCTGAGCCCCCGGCGCCGCGCCGGCGGCACGCTCCGGCCTGCCTCCGGCGGGGATATTTGCAACATGCGGAAGATGCAGGATCGCCGCGCGCCACGGGACCGCGCCCTCCCCCTGCTTCCATATGTTCCAAATATCCCGGGGGTGCGGGGGCAGCGCCCCCGCCCTTTTCGAGCCTAACCCTAGCCGACCGCGATATTGTCGATCAGCCGCACCCCGCCCAGCCAGGCGGCGATCAGCAGCCGCGCCGGCCGGTCGAGCCGGGTCATCGGCGCCAGCCCGTCGGCGGCGCGCAGGTCGAGGTACTCGACCTCGGTGAACCCCGCCTCGTGCAGCGCCGCCCGCGCCTGCGCGGTGACCGGGCCGAAGCTCTCGTCGTCGCGCAGCCGCTCGGCCACCTGCCGCAGCACCCGGTGCAGCGCCGGCGCGGCGGCGCGCACGTCGGCGGGCAGCAGCACGTTGCGGGACGACAGCGCCAGCCCGTCGGCCTCGCGCACCGTGGCGCAGCCGATCACCTCGCAGGGGATGTCGAGATCGCGCGCCATGCGGGTCACCACCTGCAGCTGCTGGTAGTCCTTCTCGCCGAAATAGGCGCGGTCCGCCCCGGTCTGCAGGAAGAGCTTGCTGACCACCGTGGTCACCCCGTCGAAATGCCCCGGCCGGTGCGCGCCGCAGAGCCCCTCGGTCAGCCCGGCGACCGAGACCGTGGTGGCGAAGCCCTCGGGGTAGATCTCCGCGGGGCCCGGCACGTAGATCGCATCCACTCCGAAGGGCGCGAGCTTCTCGGCATCGGCCAGCTCGGTGCGCGGGTAGTTCTCGAGGTCGGCGGCATTGTTGAACTGCTTGGGGTTGACGAAGATCGTGACGATCACCCGGTCGCAGCCGGCCTTGGCCGCCTCGACAAGGCTGAGGTGCCCGGCGTGCAGCGCGCCCATGGTGGGCACGACGCCGATGCTTTCGCCGGCGGCCTTCCAGCCGAGCACCGCCGCGCGCAGCGCCGCCTTGGTTCGCAGGAGGGGAGCGGTCATGTCTTCTTCTCCGGAGCTTCCTCGGCAAAGACGTGCTCGGGGCCGGGGAACTCCCGGGCGCGCACCTCCGCCGCGTATTCCTCGATCGCCGCCTCGGCCTGGTGGCCAAGCGCGGCGTAGCGTTTCACGAATTTCGGGCTGAAGGCGGTGAACGCCCCCAGCATGTCGTCGACCACGAGGATCTGCCCGTCGCAGCCGGCCGAGGCGCCGATGCCGATGGTCGGGATCGGCAGCTCGGCGGTCACCCGGTCGGCCAGCGCCGCCGGCACCTTCTCGAGCACCACGGCGAAGGCCCCGGCCCCGGCCACCGCGCGGGCGTCGGCGCGCAGCGCCTCGGCGGCGGCGCCGCGGCCCTGCACCTTGTAGCCGCCGAGCGTGTGGATCGACTGCGGCGTCAGCCCGACATGGCCCATCACCGGGATGCCGCGCTGCACGAGGAAGCGGATGGTCTCCTCCATGGTCACGCCGCCCTCGAGCTTGACCGCCGCGGCGCCGGTCTCGGCCATGATCCGCGCGGCGTTGCGGAAGGCCTGCTGCGGGCCCTCCTCGTAGCTGCCGAAGGGCAGGTCGACGACCATCATCGCCTTCGAGAGGCCGCGCCGCACCGCCTGCCCGTGCAGGATCATCATCTCCATGGTGACGCCGAGGGTCGAGGGCAGCCCGTGCAGCACCATGCCGACGGAATCGCCGACCAGCACGAAGTCGCAATGGCCGTCCATCGCCTGCGCCATCGGGGTCGTGTAGGCGGTGAGGCTGACCAGCGGCACGCCGCCCTTGCGGGCGCGGATGTCCTCGGGAAGCGGGGCGCTCTTGCGGGCCGTGGCGCTCATGGGCGTCTCCTCTCGTCCTGGGCTGCTCGTCAAAGCTGGCGCGGTTTAGCAGCCCCGCCCCTTTCAATCCAGCCTGCAAACCGTGTCGCCGCTTGCACAATCGGGGGATTTGCGCGCAGTCTTGCCGCAACATCCGCTCGTCCGGCCCCGAAACAGGAGTTGCCTTTCCGATGACCCGCCCGATGACCCGCTTCAGCCTTTCCCTCGCCGCGCTGCTGCTCGGCTCCGCCGCCGCCTTCGCGCAGCAGGACGACCTGATCATCGCGCTGCAGCTCGAGCCGCCGCATCTCGATCCCACCTCGGCCGCGGCCGGGGCGATCGACTCGGTGCTCTACACCAACGTCTTCGAGGGGCTGACGAAATTCGCCGAGGACGGCTCGATCCACCCGGGCCTCGCCGAGAGCTGGGACATTTCCGAGGACGGCACCAGCTACACCTTCCACCTGCACGAGGGGGTGACCTTCCACGACGGCACCGCGATGGACGCCGAGGACGTGAAGTTCAGCCTCGACCGCGCCCGCGCCGAGGACAGCCAGAACGCCCAGAAGGCGCTCTTTGCCGGGATCGAGGAAGTCACCGTGGTCGATCCGCTGACCGTGCAGGTGACGCTCAAGGCCCCCGACGGCGCGTTCCTCTTCAACATGGCCTGGGGCGACGCGGTGATCGTCGCGCCCGAGAGCATCGAGGGCATCAAGTCCCACCCGGTCGGCACCGGGCCCTTCGCCTTCACCAGCTGGACGCAGGGCGACAGCATCAGCCTCGACCGCAATGACGCCTACTGGGGCGAGGCGCCGAAGCTCGGCCACGTGACCTTCCGCTTCATCTCGGACCCGACCGCCGCCTTCGCAGCGATGATGGCGCAGGACATCGACGCCTATGCCGGCTTCCCGGCGCCGGAGAACCTGCCGCAGTTCGAGGCCGATCCGCGCTTCCAGGTGCTGGTGGGCTCGACCGAGGGCGAGACGATCCTCGCGATGAACAACGGCATCGAGCCCTTCGACGATCCGCAGGTGCGCGAGGCGGTGGCCCATGCCATCGACCGGCAGGCGATCATCGACGGCGCCATGTTCGGGCTCGGCACGCCGATCGGCACGCATTTCGCGCCGCACAACCCCGATTACGTCGACCTGACCGAGCTGTCGGACTACGACCCCGAGAAGTCGAAGACGCTGCTCGCCGACGCGGGCTTCCCCGACGGCTTCACCACCACGCTGAAGCTGCCGCCGCCCTCCTACGCCCGCCGCGGCGGCGAGATCATCGCCGCGCAGCTGCGCGCCGTCGGCATCCAGACCGAGATCACCAACCTCGAATGGGCGCAGTGGCTCGAGGAAGTGTTCCGCGGCAAGGACTTCGGCCTGACCATCGTCAGCCATACCGAGCCGATGGACATCAACATCTATGCCCGGCCGGACTATTACTTCCAGTACGACAACCCGGCCTTCCAGGAGCTGATGGCGCAGCTCACCGCCACCACCGACCCGGCGGCGCGCTCGGAGCTGCTGAAGCAGGCGCAGCGGATCATCGCCGAGGACCACGTCAACGCCTTCCTCTTCCAGCTGGCCTTCCCGACCGTCGCCGATGCCCGGCTGCACGGGCTGTGGAAGAACCAGCCGACGCAGGCCACCGATCTGACCGGCGTCTACTGGGACCAGTGACCCCGTCCGGCGGCGGCGCCGCCGGAACGGCAGGAGGCGGGGGCGCTGCCCCCGCACCCCCGGGATACTTGGAACATATGGAAGCAGGGCGCGCGCCCCGGCGGCGCGTCAGGCGACCAGCCGCTCGGCCTTCTTCAGATCCACCGACACCAGCTGGCTGACACCCTGCTCCTGCATGGTGACGCCGAAGAGCCGGTCCATCCGGCTCATCGTCACCGCGTGGTGGGTGATGATCAGGAAGCGCGTCTCGGTGCGGCGGCACATCTCGTCGAGCAGGTCGCAGAAGCGCGTCACGTTGGCATCGTCGAGCGGCGCGTCGACCTCGTCGAGCACGCAGATCGGCGCCGGGTTGGCGAGGAAGACCGCGAAGATCAGCGCCAGCGCGGTCAGCGTCTGCTCGCCGCCCGAGAGCAGCGACAGCGTCGAGAGCTTCTTGCCCGGCGGCTGGCACATGATCTCGAGCCCGGCCTCGAGCGGGTCGTCGCTCTCGACCATGACGAGGTTGGCCTCGCCGCCGTTGAAGAGATGGGTGAAGAGCAGGCGGAAGTTGGCGTTCACCTGGTCGAAGGCGGTGAGCAGCCGCTCGCGCCCCTCGCGGTTCAGCGACGAGATGCCCGCGCGCAGGGTGCGCACCGCCTCCTCGAGATCGGTCTTCTCCTGCGCCAGCGTGTCATGCTCGGTGCGCACCTCGCGGGCGTCCTCCTCGGCGCGCAGGTTGACCGCGCCGAGCGCGTCGCGCTGGCGCTTGAGCCGGTTCACGTCGGCCTCGATCGCCTCGGAGGCGGGCATGGCGGCGGGGGACACGTCGAGCCGCGCCAGCAGCTTCTCGGGGGTGGTCTCCTGCTCGTCCTCGATGCGCTCGGCGGCGGCCGCCACGGTCTCGCGCGCGGCCTCGACCCGGGCCTCAGCGCCGGCGCGGGCCTCGCGCGCCTCGGAGGCGGCGCGTTCCGCGTCGCGCTCGGCGGCGATGGCGGCGCGCATGGCGCTTTCCGCGGCCGAGAGCATGTCGGCGGCGGCGGCGCGGCGCTCGCCGGCCTCCTCGAGCGAGCGGGCGAGGTCGTCGCGCCTGCCGGCCAGCTCGTCCGGCACGGCGCGGGCCTCGGCCAGCTCGCGCTCGTGCACCGCCTTGCGCTCGGAAAGCTCGGCGCTGCGCTTCTCGGCGGTCTCGAGCCTGTGGCGCCAGCCCGAGAGCTCCTTGGTCACGGTCTGCTGCCGGCCCTTGCGGGCCTCGCCCTCGCGGCGCAGCTCGTCATGCGCCGAGCGGCGGGTCATCATCGTCATGCGCGCCGCCTCGACCGTCATCCGCACGTCCTCGGCCAGCGCCCGGGCGCTTTCGAGATCGCCCAGCTCCGACAGCGCCCGCTCGGCCTCGAGCACCTGCCTCCGCGCCACCTCGGCCTCGCCCTCGTGGCGGCTCACCGCCAGCCCGAGGCTTTCCAGACGACTCTCGGCCATGCTGCGCTCGCTCTCGGCGCGGTTGAAGGCGCGCATCGCCTCGTTGACCTCGCGGTCGGCCTCGCGCCGGGTCTCGCGCGCCACCTTGTCGGCGCGGGTGAGATCGGCGAGCCGCGCCACCAGCGCGTCATGCGAGACGCGCAGCGCCTCGGCGCGGGCCTCGGTCCGGGCCATCTCGGCCTTCAGCACCTCGAGCCGGTTGAGCTGCTCGAGCCGCAGCGCGGCGGCCGAGGGCGCATCCCCGGCCGAGGCGCGGAACCCGTCCCAGCGCCAGAGGTCGCCCTCGCGGCTGACGAGGCGCTGGCCGGGCTTCAGCAGCGGCTGCAACCGCGCACCCTCGGCCGCGGCGACAAGGCCGATCTGGCTCATCCGGCGCATCAGCACGCCGGGCACGGTGACGTGCTGCGACAGCGGCTCGGCCCCTTCGGGCAGCATCTGCTGGCTCTCGTAGCGCGGCAGCAGCGCCCAGCCCGACGCGGTGCCCGCGCCCACCTCGGGCGCGCGCAGATCGTCGGCGAGCGCGGCGCCGAGCGCCTTCTCGAAGCCCGGGGCCACCTGCAGCCGGTCGAGGATCTGCCCGCCCTCGGCGGTGTCGCGCTCCAGCAGCCGGGTCAGCGCGCCGACCTCGGCGCGCAGCGCGCTGGTCTCGCCCTCGGCCTCCGACCGTTCGGCGCGGGCCTCGGCCTCGCGCGACTGGCAGTCGGTGCGCGCCTCGTCGGCCTGCGCCAGCAGCTCCTCGGCGCGGGCGGCCATGGCCTGCGCCGCCTCGGAGCGCTGCTGCGCCTCCTCCATCGCACCGGTCGCCCCGGCGAGCGTGCCGCGCGCCGCGGCCACCGCCTCGCGCGCCCGGTCCGCCTCGCCCTCGTGGCGCAGGAGCGCCTTGCGCAGGTCGGCAAGGTAGCGGTGCGCCGACTGGTGCCGGGCCGCGAGCCGCGCCACGTCCTCGGTCTGCTGGGTCAGCGCCGCCTCGCGGTCCTGCAGCACGGCCGAGGCCTCGGAGGCGGCGTCGGCGGCATCCGCGAGCCGGTCGTCATGACCCTCGGCGGCCTTGGCCAGCTCGCGCGCCTCCCATTCGAGCTGGGCGATGGTCTCGCCCGCGTCGCGGTTGAGCGCGCCCTCGCGCTCGATGTCATGGGCGATCTGCTCGATGCGGCGGGCGAGCGTCGTGATCGTGTCCTGCGCGCGGGCCTCCTGCTCGACCAGCGCGTCGCGCTGCACGGCAAGCCGCTGCAGGATGGCCGCGGCGATGGCCTCCTCCTCGCGCAGCGGCGGCAGCGCCTCGTCGCGCTCGGCGCGGGCGCGCTCGGCGGCGCGGGCGGCGCTCTCGGCCTGCGCGGCGGCGGTGACGAGGCCGCGCAGCACGGCCTCGGCGGCCTGCCGGGCCTCCTCGGCCTCCATCCAGCGGCGGTAGAGCAGCAGCCCCTCGGCCTGGCGCAGCTCGGCGCCGATGGCGCGGTAGCGCTGCGCCTGCCGGGCCTGCCGGTCGAGCTGGGTCATCTGCGCCGCGAGCTGCTCGATCACGTCGTCGACGCGCAGCAGGTTGGCCTCGGTGTTGTTCAGCTTCAGCTCCGCCTCGTGGCGGCGCTGGTAAAGTCCCGAGATGCCCGCGGCCTCCTCGAGGATGCGGCGGCGGTTCTGCGGCTTGGCGTTGATCAGCTCGGAAATCTGCCCCTGCCGCACCAGCGCGGGCGAATGCGCGCCGGTCGAGGCATCGGCGAAGAGCATCTGCACGTCGCGCGCCCGCACGTCCTTGGAGTTCACCTTGTAGGCCGAGCCGACGTCGCGGGTGATCCGGCGGACGATCTCGAGCTGGTCCTGGTCGTTGAACCCGGCGGGGGCGAGCCGGTCGCCGTTGTCGATGGTCAGCGACACCTCGGCGAAGTTGCGGGCGGGGCGCGAATGGGCGCCGGCGAAGATCACGTCTTCCATGCCCGCGCCGCGCATCGCCTTGGCGCGGTTCTCGCCCATCACCCAGCGCAGCGCCTCGAGCAGGTTCGACTTGCCGCAGCCGTTCGGCCCGACAACCCCGGTCAGACCGTCCGCGATGACGAGATCGGTAGGGTCGACGAAGCTCTTGAAGCCCGTCAATCGAAGCCGTGTGAACTGCACTGACCTGTCCTGATTCCGAAGTTAACCCCGAATTTGCCGCCCCGCCCGGACCCAAGTCAAACGCTTTGCCCCGGATGTGGCGGGCGCTTGCCAGTTGTCCACAAGATATTGCGGTCGGCGCGCCAGATTTGTGGGTTGACCGTGGCGCAGGCCCGGCCAATATCGCACCCCATGCCCGGAGGAAAGCTTTGATGTCGGTGACCATTCGTCCAGTCTCTCCCCGCGATCCGCGCGCCGAGGCGCTGCTGCTGGCCAGCCACGCGCTGATGGAGTCGCTCTTCCCGCCGGAGGAGAATTACTTCCTCGACATCGACGCGCTCTGCGCACCCGGGATCACGCTTTTCGGCGCCGAGGAGAACGGCGTGCTGCTCGCCTGCGCCGCCATCGCGCGCAAGGAGGGCTACGCCGAGGTGAAGTCGATGTTCGTCAGCCCTGAGGCGCGCGGGCTCGGCCTTGCCCGCCGGATGCTGGCGCATCTCGAGGCGGTGGCGCGCGAGGAAGCCATCCCGCTGCTGCGGCTCGAGACCGGCGACAAGCTGCCCGCGGCGGTCGCGCTCTACGAGAGCACCGGCTTCACCGCGCGCGGCCCCTTCGGCGCCTATGTCGAGAACAGCTCGAGCCTCTTCTACGAAAAGCCGCTCTGACCGGCTCAGCCGCAGTCGCCCTGTCCCGCCGCCGAGAGGATGTCGCAGGCGACGTGGCGGCCGCGCGGCATCTTCGGCACCGGCTGGCCGGGGCAGGCAAGGCCCAGTTCCAGCATCGACGGATCGCCGACCACCCAGCGCGGCTCGCAGCCGGACTTGCGCGCCACGGCGATCTCGGCCAGCCGCGCCACCCGCGCGAAGTCCGGGCGCAGCATCGGGCTTGTCCGCACCGCCTCCGCCCGGTCCGGCCCCAGCCGCAGCACGAAGCGGACACCCTCGACCTCGGCCGTGACGGGGCGCAACACGCCATAGCCCGGCCCGGCCACCTGCCCGGCGCAGCCGCTCAGCCCGCATCCGGTCAGCACGAGCACGCCGAGAAACTGGCCCAGGGCGGGAAGGATCGCGGAAGGCCGCGCGCCGCTTGGTGAGTTCATGCGCAAAGCTTTGTGAGAATGTATTAAACTTTCGCTAACAACCCCCGCAGCGGGTTGCCATCACCGCTTCCCCGACGTCAACTGAGGCAAGGGACGGCACCAGCCGCCCCCTTCCTGCGCCCTGAAACGGAGCCAGAACGATGCACGGTGGTCCCGACTCCCCCCTCCCCGGCAAGAAATGGGGGTGGATGCTCGCCCTCGGGATCATCCTGATCCTCGGCGGCATCGGCGCCTTCGTCCATCCCTTCGCCGCCTCGATGACCGTGCTCACCATCTCGGCCATTGCCTTCGTCATCGCCGGCGCGCTGCAGCTCTGGATCGCCTTCAACGCCCATGCCAGCACCGGCGCGCGGCTCTCCGAGGCGGTGCTCGGCCTGCTGGTGCTGGCCTTCGGGGTCTTCCTGCTGGCCAACCCCGAACGCGGGCTGGTCTCGCTCACCTGGCTGATCGCCGCCTTTTTCCTCGCCCTCGGCGTGGTGCGGATCGCCATCGGCCTGTCGATGCGCCAGCGCTCGGGCTGGGGCTGGCTGGTCTTCGCGGGGCTGGTCTCGGTGGTGCTGGGGGTGATGATCATGGCCACCCTGCCCGGCTCGGCCATGGGGCTGCTGGGCATCTTCCTCGCCATCGACCTGCTGAGCTCGGGCATCGGCGCGACGCTCATCGCGCTGCACATGCGCCGCCACTAGCGGCGGGCGCGGCTCAGAAGTCGACGTCGACCCCCGGCAGGTTCAGCGCCGACACGAGCTCGCGCAGCTCCTGCCGCGCCGCGACGTTCGAGATGTTGAGGTTGCCCACCCCGATGTCCTTGAGGTCGAGCAGGGTCAGCCCGCGCGGGAAGAGCTCGCGGAAGATCACCCGCTCGTTGAAGCCGGGCGCGATGCGGAAGCCGATGCGCTTCGACAGCTTGATCAGCGCCTTCTCCATCTTCATCTTGTTGACCATGTTCTGCGCCCCGAGCCGGTTGCGCAGCACCACCCAGTCGATCGGCTGCAGCCCGGCCTGCGCGCGCAGCTGGCGGGCGTTCCAGACCATCTCGGAATAGACAGACGGGCCGAGGATCTTCTCGCCGTCGGTATCCACATGGGCCAGCAGGTCGAAGTCGATGAAGCTGTCGTTGAGCGGGGTGATCAGCGTGTCGGCCAGCGAATGCGCCACCTGGCTCAGGCGGGTGTGCGAGCCGGGGCAGTCGATCAGCACGAAGTCGCAGTCGGTCTCGAGCTGCGCCACGGCCTTCGACAGGCGGTGGTCGAAGGCGTTCTCGCCCGGCGCCAGCGCCTCGGGCTGGACCTCGGGCAGGTCGAGGTAAAGCGGGATCGGCAGGTCGAGCCCCTCGCGCGCGCAGAAGGCCCGGCGGTTCTCGATGTAGCGCCCGACGGAACGCTGCCGCAGGTCGAGGTCCAGGGTGCCGGTGCGGTGCCCCATGCGCGCCAGCGCGGTTGCCACGTGCATCGAGACGGTGGACTTCCCCGCCCCACCCTTCTCGTTTCCTACGACGATGATATGTGCCACGCTGTCCCCTCGAGCTTCCGCCCACATGTTTGGCTGTGCTTGCGGTAGGCACACAGTATATGGGGTCTACTTCAAGGAAAAGACTTCTGAGCCCCCTGCGACCCAAGCTTTCGCGGTTTGATGCATGCGGGGCGCGCCGGAAAAGCAAAAGCCCGGCCATGGGCCGGGCTCTGCAAGTCCGTCGCTTCGGAAGGATCAGTGCAGCTTGGCACCGACTTCCTTGATCGAGGCGTCCACGAGGGCCGCCTTGTCCTTGGCACCGAGCTTCTGCGCGATCACGTCGCGGGCAGCGGCAACGGCCACGGTGATTGCGCGGTCGCGCACTTCCCGGACGGCCGAGCTTTCGGCGGACTTGATCTGCTCTTCGGCAGCCGCGATGCGGCGCGCGATCGAGGCGTCGAGGTCCTTGCGGGCCTGGTCCGCGGCGCTTTCGGCGTCGATCTTGGCCTGGGCCACGATCTTGTCCGCCTGCTCCTGCACCTCACGCTGCTTGCGCTCGTAGGAGGCCAGCAGGGTCTGTGCTTCCTCGCGCAGGGCGCGGGCTTCTTCGAGCTCGTTGCGGATGCCTTCGGCACGGCGGTCGAGCTGGCTGCCCAGCATCTTCGGCACCTTGAAGTACACGAGGATGGCGAGGAACAGCAGGAAGCCCAGCAGCACGACGAAGTCGGTGTTGCGGAGCGAGAAGAACGGGCCGGAGGCGGCCAGCGCGGGGCTGGCCAGCAGGGTTCCGAGCGCGCTCAGGGTCATGAGTTTGCGCATGGGATCAGCCTTTCATCCGGTTGGCCACGGCCGCGTCGATCGCGGCGCGGTCTGCAGAGGTGCCGAGGGCAGCCACGATGGCTTCCGCGGTATCCTTTGCAACGGCCTCGACGCTTTCCACGGCAGAGGCGCGGATCTCGGCGAGGACCTTTTCGGACTCGGCAGCTTTCTCGGCGATCTTGGCGTCAGCCTCGGCCGTGGCGGCGTCGAGCTTGGCCTTGATCTCGTCGCGGGTCTTCTGCGCGATGGCCTGTGCCTCGGTACGGGCATCGGCAAGCGCCTTCTCGTAGGCCGCTTCCGCGTCCTTCGCCTGGCGCTTCAGTTCTTCCGCGGCGGAGATGTCGTTCGTGATGGTGCCCTGACGCTCGGCCAGGACGGATGCGATCCGCGGCAGAGCGATGCGCGACAGCACGAAGAAGATCACCACCAGAGTGATGATGAGCCAGAAGATCTGGTTCGGAATCCACTCGCCGCAAAGCTGCGGCATCCCGATGGCGGAGCCATGGGCGTCGACGCAGACACCGGCCAGTTCTTCCGTGATGGGTTCGACCGCCATGTCGTCCTCCGTCGGAACGTTGTCTCTACTTGGGGCGGCCCGTCAAAGACGGTGCCGCCCCCGCGTAAGGATAAGGTCCCGAAGGATTAGACGGCGAACATCAGCAGCAGAGCGACGAGGAACGAGAAGATCCCCAGTGCTTCTGCGAATGCGATGCCGATGAAGAGGGTGGCGGTCTGCGATGCAGCTGCCGACGGGTTGCGCAGTGCGCCGCCCAGGAAGTTTGCAGCAACGTTGCCAACGCCGAGGGCTGCGAGGCCCGAACCCAGGCCTGCGAGGCCGGCGCCGATGAACTGACCGAGGTTTGCGATATCGCCTTCCATTTGAGTCTCTCCTTACGATGGAATTGGATTAGGGGGTTGTCCGGACCGTCCTGCCCTCAGTGGGCAGGGTGCAGCGCGTCCTTGAGGTACACGCAGGTCAGGATGGTGAACACGTAGGCCTGGATGAAGGCCACCAGAACTTCGAGCCCGTAGATCGCGGTGATCGCGACGATCGACACCGGCGAGACGACGGCCAGCGCGGCGAAGCCAGCGAAGACCTTCATCACGGCGTGACCGGCCATCACGTTGCCAGCAAGACGGATCGAGTGGCTGACCGGGCGGACGAAGTAGGAAATGATCTCGATCACGGCGAGGATCGGGCGCAGCGCCAGCGGCGCCGAGGTCACCCAGAACAGGCCGAGGAAGTGCACGCCGTTCTTCACGAAGCCGAGGATCGTCACGCCGAGGAACACGCAGAGCGCCAGCACCCAGGTCACCGCGATGTGCGAGGTGGTGGTGAAGCTCATCGGAATGAGGCCGAGGAAGTTCGAGAAGACGATGAACATGAACAGCGTCATGATGTAGGGGAAGTACTTCAGGCCGTCCTTGCCGGTGACGTCTTCCACCATCTTGTAGATGAAGCCGTAGGCCAGTTCGGCGACCGACTGGCTGCGCGAGGGGATGATCGCGCGGCGCGAGGTGCCGATGACCATGACGCCGATGATCGCGAGGATGCAGATGAACATCCAGAGCGTCACGTTGGTGATGGTGAACATGCCCACGCCGCCGTCTCCGAAGAGCGGCTTGATCATGAACTGGTCCATCGGGTGGAAGGAGAGGCCGGTCCCGGCCGCATGTTCCACCGTTTCCACACCGTGAGCCGCTTCAGTCGCCATCGCCGCGATCCCTCTTCTCGTCATCTCCGGGCTTGCCGGAGGATTGTCCCTCTCCGGCTGGGCCGGAAGCTTGTTTCGCCTGGATCTCGGCGGCGGTCCGCAACATCACGCGGATGCCCGCCACGAGGCCCAGCAATGTGAACAGCACCATGAACCACGGCATGGTCCCCAGGAGGATGTCCAGTCCGTAGCCGATGCCGAAGCCGATCCCGAGACCGGCCACCATTTCCGTCACCATCCGCCAGGCGATGTTGGCCTGGGAATAGTGTTCCTCCTGGTGCGACTTCCGGGTTTCCCGGGCAGCCTTGGCCGCCGCGATCTTCGCCTCCAGCGCGTCGAGTTGCCGCTTCGGATCGGGATCGCCCACCGTTTCGCTCCATTCGGACGTTCGAGGAGTTGCTATGCGCAGGGGGGCTCTGAGTCAACCCGCCGTGAACGCCTGTAACAGCGGTCTAACCCATTGTTTTCGCTTATCCAGTCGACGAAGCCGCAGCGCAGCATCGCGCCGCTAGCGCCAACATGGGGCGAAATCCATATTCAACCCCGGGGTTGACTATGCCCGGCCCGCCGTCACGGCGCGGCTTGACGCCCCGCCCCGCTCCGGCACTTATGAGCCCATGCAACCCGATCTCGACACCGTCTTTTCCGCCCTGGCCGACCCCACGCGGCGGCGCATCCTCGCCATGCTGCTCGAGGATGACATGGCGGTGACCGATGTCGCCGAGCCCTTCGAGATGTCGCTGGCGGCGATCTCCAAGCACCTCGCCCTGCTCGCCACCGCCGGGCTGATCAGCCAGGAAAAGCGCGGCCGGGTGAAATGGTGCAAGCTCGAGCCCGACGCGCTGCGCGAGGCCTCGGTCTGGATGCAGGGCTTCGGGCAGTTCGAGCCGATCAACCTCGACGCCTTCGAGCGCTTCCTGCAGACCGAGCTGGCCCCCGACGCGCCCGCCCGCGAAGACCAGGCCTGACGGCTAATTCCCTCCAAGGAATTTGCAGCTCTCTTCCAAGAGAGTTGCCCTCCCCTACCCGTCCCGCAACAGCAGCAGCAGCGCCACCACCGACAGCGCCACGCCGACGAGCACCAGCGCCGGCGGCGCGGCGCGCCCCAGCGCGATCTCCCACAGGATCACCCAGCTCGGGATGAGGTAGGTATAGGCCATGACCTTGGCGCTCGGCAGGCGCATCGCCGCGAACTGGATGAGCGCCGTGCTGAGCGCCGTCGCCGCCACCGTGGTATAGAGGATGGTGACCCAGACGATGCCGGGCAGCGCGCGCCAGTCGGTGGCGACGATGTCGCGCCAGCCCCAGAGGATCAGCACCAGCGTGCCCGCCACCATGGTGCCCAGCGTGAAGACCAGCGCCGGCTCGCCGCGATTGAGCCGCGGCACCATCGGCGCGTAGATCGCGTGGGCGGCGCAGCCGACGAGGAAGATCATCTCGCCGCGCCCCGGCGAGAAGCGCAGCAGCGCCCCGAGGTCGGCGCGGAAGATCACCCAGAGCGCCCCGAGCCCGCCGATCGCCAGCGCCAGCGCGATGCGCCGGCTCATCCGCTGGCGCATCAGCAGCCAGCCGAAGCCCGCCGCCATCACCGGGGTGAGGGTGAAGACCGCCGACATGCTGACCGGCTCCGCGGTCCTCAGCCCCTCGAACATCAGCACGAAGTAGACCGACATCAGCCCGCCGATCAGCAGGTAGCGCCACGGCGCGGCCAGCGCCCGGCGCGGAATGCCGCCGCGCGCCAGGACGACCGCGGCAAGCGCCGCCGTGGCCAGCAGGAAGCGCGCCGCGTTCAGCGCGGCGGGGGCGATGTGCGGCGCCGCCATCGATCCCAGCGAGAAGGAGCCCGCGACGAAGGCCGAGAAGGCCAGCATCGCGAGATGGCCGCGGCCGGACTCGGTCGATGTCACGCCAGGTCCTGCTCCGCGGCATAGGACTTCAGGTGCTTGAGGAAGGCCTGCACCTTCGGCGTGCGGTGCAGGTCGACGTGGGTCACCAGCCACAGCGGCGAGGACCAGTCCTCCTGCGGCGGCAGCACCTGCACCAGCTCGGGATCGGATTCGCCCTCGGTCACCGACATGAAGCCCATGCCCGCCCCGGCGCGGATCGCCTGCAGCTGCACCCGGTCGTCCGAGGTGCGGAAGACGATGCGCTCCTGCGGCACGTTGGCCTTCATCCAGCGGTTCGAGGGCGCGCGCGAGTCGAGATCCTCGAAGCCGACGAAGTCATGCGTCGCCAGCTCCGGCACGCCCTTCGGCATCCCCTTCCGGGCGATGTAGGACTTCGCGGCGTAAAGCGCGACCGACTGGCGGTCGAAGGGCTGCACCACGTTGTCCGGCTCCTGCGGCGCGGCCCCGGCGCGCAGCGCCACATGCGCCTCGCCATATTCCAGCCGGAACAGCCGCGCGCCGGTGAGATAGCGCACCGTCACCTCGGGATAGGCCTCGCGGAACGAGGTCAGCGCGCCGATCATCAGGGTCGAGAAATTCACCAGCGAGGTGACGAGAAGCTCGCCCGAGACCGCCTCGCCCCGGCCCTTGATCCGGCCGACGAGCTGCTGGAACTGGTCATCGGTGCATTGCGCCACCCGCGACAGGTCGCTGCCCGCCTCGGTCGGCGTGTAGCCGCGCGCGTGGCGCTGGAACAGCTTCACCCCGAGTCGCGCCTCGAGCGCGTCGATGTGCCGGATCACCGTGGCATGGTGCACGCCCAGAACCTCGGCGGCGCCGCTGACGGTTCCCAGCCGCGCCACGTGATAGGCGGTGCGAATCTCGTCCCAGTTGTCCATCGGCCTCTCCTGCGTCCGGGCTCAAACTCCGGGCCAGAAAGCGCGAAGACGCCGGGGAATGCAAGCTCTTGCGCCCCGCTTGCCCCGGGCCCTGCCCGAGGCGCCGCCCGGAACCGCCGCCTGGAACCGCCACCCGGAAAAGACGAACGCCCGGCCTAGGCCGGGCGTTGATCAAGCTGCGCCTTGGCGCAGACCTCTGTCCGAGTGGATCAGTCGGAGCTGTCCGAGCTCGAATCGTCGTCGTCCGACGCGGCCGCGATCAGCGCGAGCGCTGCGAGGCCACCGGCCACTGCCAGGGCTGCGCCGCTGGACGGGGTGGCAACCGGAACCACTGCATAGGGGTCATCTTCTTCGACGGTTGCTTCGAGCGAACCTGCGAATGCTGCCGATGCACTGACCATCGAGACAATGGCGACGGAAGCAAAGAGATCTTTGATTTTCATATTCGCACCTATCAAATGAGCGTCTTCAGTCTCTGACATAGCGTCATTCCGGCCATCGGGCCAGAATTAAATGAGAAAATACGCTACTTCCGCGTGCATCAAGCGGATCTGTGCCCAAATTGCAAACACATCGGGCGCTGCCGCAGCGTCCCGCCCCCGACCATTGCCCGCTCGGCCCCCGCTCAACCTCCGCGCGCGCCCGTCCCGGCCCCCGCGTTCCGCCCGTTTCCGCACCGATTCCGGCCCGAACTTGACTCCCGGGCCCCACGGGCGTACATCGCGCGCAATCCACCGGGAGTCCCTCTGCTTCCGGTCCCTTGGGCCAATGCCCGGGATCGCCCTCCGTCAGCGCGTTGCGCCCACGGAGGCGTTTTCGCATTGTCCCATGGGCCCGGCAAGGACCACGCGCTCCCGGCGTCATGTTTGATTCCACGCCGCGCGGCCCCCATCTTCGGGTCTGCACACAGATACGGACCAGAGAAGAAGGAGCCCGACGGCCCATGTTCGAATCTCTTTCCGAACGCCTCGGCGGCGTCTTCGACCGCCTCACCAAGCAGGGCGCCCTCTCCGAGGACGACGTCCGCACCGCCCTGCGCGAGGTCCGCGTCGCCCTGCTCGAGGCCGACGTCTCGCTGCCGGTGGCGCGCCAGTTCATCAAGGCGGTCGAGAAGAAGGCCACCGGCTCCGCCGTCACCCGCTCGGTGACCCCCGGACAGCAGGTGGTGAAGATCGTCCATGACGAGCTGATCGCCACCCTCGCCGGCGAGGGCGAGCCCGGCGCGCTGCGCATCGACAACGCGCCCGCGCCGATTCTCATGGTCGGCCTGCAGGGCTCGGGCAAGACCACCACCACCGCCAAGCTTGCCAAGCGCCTCAAGGAGCGCGACCGCAAGAAGGTGCTGATGGCCTCGCTCGACGTGAACCGCCCGGCGGCCATGGAGCAGCTGCAGATCCTCGGCCAGCAGATCGGCGTCGACACGCTGCCGATCGTCAAGGGCGAGGACCCGGTCGCCATCGCGAAACGCGCCAGGACCCAGGCCAGCCTCGGCGGCTACGACGTCTACATGCTCGACACCGCCGGCCGCCTGCACATCGACGCCGAGCTGATCCAGCAGGCCGCCGACGTGCGCGACGTGGTCAACCCGCGCGAGACGCTGCTGGTGGTCGACGGCCTCACCGGCCAGGACGCGGTCAACGTCGCCACCGAGTTCGACGACAAGATCGGCGTCTCGGGCGTGGTGCTGACCCGGATGGACGGCGACGGCCGCGGCGGCGCCGCGCTCTCGATGCGCGCCATCACCGGCAAGCCGATCAAGTTCGTCGGCCTCGGCGAGAAGATGGACGCGCTCGAGACCTTCGAGCCCGAGCGCGTCGCCGGCCGCATCCTCGGCATGGGCGACATCGTCGCGCTGGTCGAGAAGGCGCAGCAGACGCTCGAGGCCGAGCAGGCCGAGCGCATGATGAAGCGCTTCCAGAAGGGTCAGTTCAACATGAACGACCTGAAGATGCAGCTCGAGCAGATGATGAAGATGGGCGGCCTGCAGGGCATGATGCAGATGATGCCGGGCGCCGCCAAGATGGCCAAGCAGATGGACGAGGCCGGTCTCGACGACCGCGTCCTGCGCCAGCAGATCGCCCTCATCAACTCGATGACCAAGAAGGAGCGCGCCAACCCGCAGCTCCTGCAGGCCTCGCGCAAGAAGCGCATCGCGACCGGCGCCGGCATGGACGTGGCGGATCTGAACAAGCTGCTGAAGATGCAGCGCCAGATGTCCGACATGATGAAGAAGATCGGCAAGATGGGCAAAGGCGGCATGCTGAAGCAGGCCATGAAGGGCATGTTCGGCAAGGGCGGCATGCCCGAGGGCATGGACCCGTCGCAGATGGACCCCAAGCAGATCGAGGCCGCGGCCAAGGCGATGGGCGGCAAGCTGCCCGGTGGCCTCGGCGGCCTGCCCGGTCTCGGCGGCAGCGCCCTGCCCCCGGGCCTCGGCGGCTTCGGCAAGAAGAAATGATCCGCGCGCACGCCCTCCCCCTGCAGCCTTCCGAGCTGCGCGACCCGACCGCCCCCGAGGCGGCCGGCGCCGAGGGCGTGCGCCTTTCATCTTTCCCCAAATACTCGCATCCCGAGGCCGCCACCGGCGCCGCGGCTGACCCCTTCGCGCGCTACGGCGCACCGGACGAGGATTCGGACGGCGGCGTGGAGGCCTACGCATGAGCCCGCGCAGCCCGATCCAAATCCCTTCGAAGGGATTTGCAAAAGCCTTCGAAGGCTTTTGCCCGACCTCCGGAGGCGCCGCATGAGCCTCGTCAACGCCCCCCGTCTCGACACCGAGCGCCTGATCCTGCGCGGCCCCGAGGCCGGCGACGCTGAAGCCATGATTGCCTTCCTGCTCGACCGCGAGCGGGCCGACGGTTTCGGCGGCTACGACCACCGCGGCGACGCCTGGCGCTGGTTCGCGCTCAACGTCGGCCACTGGCACCTGCGCGGCTACGGCTATTTCACCATCGAGGACCGGGCCAGCGGCAAGCCCGCCGGCATCTGCGGCATCTGGAACCCCGAGGGCTGGCCCGAGCCGGAAATCGGCTGGGTGGTCTTCGAGGGCTTCGAGGGCAAGGGCATCGCCACCGAGGCGGCGCTGCGCGTGCGCCGCTACGCCTACGAGGATCTCGGCTTCACCACGCTGACCTCGAACATCGTGCCGGGCAACACCCGCTCCGTCGCGCTGGCCGAACGGCTCGGCGCGGTCTACGAGCGCACCTACACCAACTACCACATGGGCGAGGACATGCTCTATCGCCACCCTCCCGCCGAGGAGGTGCTGGCATGAGCGTCGAGATTCCGGTGATCGAGACCGAGCGGCTGGTCCTGCGCGCCCCGCGCTTCGAGGATCTCGACGCGATGTGCGCCTTCTACGCCGAGCCGCGCTCGCGCTTCGTCGGCGGCCCGGTCGACCGCAGCCACGTCTGGCGCACCCTGCTGCGCGGTGCCGGCCACTGGCAGATCCGCGGCTACGGCATCTGGCACGTGATCGACCGCGACAGCGGCGAGATGTGCGGCTTCACCGGCCCGCTGAACCACATCGAATGGCCCGAGCCCGAGCTCGCCTACTCGATCTTCACGCAGTTCGAGGGCCGCGGCTACGCTTACGAGGCCGCCTCCGCCGCGCGCGCCGCCGCCGCGCGGCACTTCGGCCTGACCCGGCTCATCAGCCTCGTCGATCCCGGCAACGACCGCTCGCGGGCGCTGGCGCTGCGCCTCGGCGCGCGGTTCGAGCGCGAGGAGATGGTGATGGGCCAGATCGCGCATATCTACCGCCACCCGCAGATCGCCGGGGGGGACGCATGAGCCTCGCGCTGCACACCCAGGCCGCCGCGGCGGTTCCCGCAGCCGTGCTGCAGGGCATTCCCGAGCTGGAAACGGCCCGGCTGGTGCTGCGCGCGCCGAAGGCCGGGGACTACCCGGACTTCAAGGCCACCTTCGCCTCCTACCGCTCGCGCTTCATGGGCGGGCCGCTCAACGCCTACGAGGCGTGGATGCTCTACGCCGCCGAGATCGGCCACTGGCAGATCCGCGGCTTCGGCATGTGGATGATCCACCTCAAGGCGACCGGCGAGACCGTCGGCATGGCCGGCGGCTGGTTCCCGGCGAAATGGCCCGAGCGCGAGATCGCCTGGATCATCTGGCCGGACCGCGGCGGCAAGGGCTACGCGCTCGAGGCCACGCACCGGGTGCGCCGGTATTTCTACGACGAGGCCGGATGGCAGGGGGCGGTCAGCTACATCGACCCCAAGAACCTCGATTCCATCCGTCTTGCCGAACGGCTCGGAGCCCGCAAGGACCCCGCGGCCGCAACCGTCGATGGCAGCGACGCCGTCTACCGCCACCCGGCGCCCGCGGCGCTGCGCGGCAGCCAGCTCGCGCATGGCATCGACATGGAGATCGCCAACTACATCGATCCCCTCTTCAAGCCGAAGGGATGGGCCGTTGACTGAAGCCGTCTCCTCCAAGTCCCGGCGCGCGGTTCCTGCCGCCTCCCGTGCATGTGGTGTGCATGGGACGTGCATGGAGTGTGCCCCCTCTTTTTTGTTCAAAGGAGCCGAGCATGAGTGATCCCGCCGCCCGCGCCGCAGACCTTCTGAAAGAACACCGCGAAAGCATCGACCGGCTGGACGCGATCCTCGTGTTCACCCTCGCCGAGCGGTTCAAGCACACGCAGTCCGTGGGGGTGCTCAAGGCCACCCACGACCTGCCCCCCTCCGACCCCGCGCGTGAAGAGCAGCAGATCGCGCGGCTCAAGGACCTGGCGGAGAAAGCGGATCTCGATCCGGCCTTCGCCGAGAAATTCCTGAACTTCATCATTCAGGAAGTCATCAAGCACCACGAAAAACACCAATCCTGACAGGGCTTTGCCCGTCAAAAACCGCCATTTTTAAGGAGATACCCCAATGGCCATGAAAATCCGTCTCGCCCGCGGTGGCTCGAAGAAGCGCCCCCACTACGCAATCGTCGCATCCGACTCGCGCATGCCGCGTGACGGCCGCTTCATCGAGAAGCTGGGCACCTACAACCCGCTGCTCGCCAAGGACGACGAGCGCCGCGTGATCATGGACGTCGAGCGCGCCCAGTACTGGATGTCGCAGGGCGCCCAGCCGACCGACCGCGTCGCACGCTTCCTGGAAGCCGCCGGCGTTGTCGCGAAGAAAGAGCGCAACAACCCCAAGAAAGCCGTCCCGGGCAAGGCAGCCACCGAGCGCGCCGAAGCCAAGGCAGCAAAAGCCGCAGCCGCCGCAGAGGCCGCAGCAGCACCGGCAGAGGGCTCCGCAGAGTAATTCTCCGCGGCATCATTGCCACAATCAGGGGTGCGCAGGAGAGATCCTGCGCACCCTTTTTGGTTGACGCTTGGATAACTTGCGCCGACGGCCTACCATGACCCCGGTACTGCCTTGCGAACACCGGGATTTCTGCCATGCCGCTGCTCCGCCGCCTTGCCCACCTGCCGCTTGCGGCCGCGCTTCTCGCGGGGCCCGCCCTCGCGCAGGAGTTCGCCACGCCCGAGACGATGAGCGACGGCGCGACCGCGGCGCAGCCGGTCACCTCGACCCAGTCGCCCGGCAACATCCTCACCTTCGCCCTGCGCGGCGGCGTCGCCACCCAGCCGAAGTTCTTCGGCTCGGACGAGTATGACGTCGGCCCCGACATCGGCTTCCGCTTCCGCCACCTGCGGATGCGCGGCCTGCCCGAGTTCGGCGAGACCGATCCCTGGGCAGAGAATTACGGCTGGGACTTCCGCGGCTCGTTCCGCTACCTCGGCGAGCGCGACGCCAGCAAGGATCCCGACCTCGAGAGCCTGCACGACATCGACCCGAGCTACGAGATCGGCTTCGGCCTCGGCTACATCGGCCCGGGCTACGAGGCCTTCGCCGACATCCGCCGCGGCTTCGGCGGGCACGAGGGCTACGTCGGCTCGGTCGGCATCGACTACGTCGCCCGCCCCGACGACCGCTGGCGCCTGACCGTCGGCCCGCGCTTCATCTGGGCCAACGACGAGTTCATCGACACCTATTCCGGCGTCGGGCCGGACGAGGCGACGCCGGACCTGCCCGCCTACAACCCCGAGGGCGGGCTGATCAGCGCCGGCATCGAGCTCGGCGCGCGCTACCGGATCAACGATGTCTGGGGCGTCGAGAGCGCGCTCAACTGGGACAACCTGCAGGGCGACGCCGCCGACAGCCCGATCGTCGACACCGGCGACAACGACCAGTGGCGCTTCCGCATCGGCGTGACCCGGGTCTTCAACCTGCGCTTCTGAGCCTCTCGGCGATTGCAATACCCGGCCCGGTCGCGCTATCCCGGCGCTCACCGGGTCCGCGCGCAGCTGTCGCGCCCGCGTGCCGGGCCTGTGCAGTGATGGGAGACGCATCGAAGTGGACGAGATGATCTGTGTCGGCGTGCTGGGCGGCGCCTTCGGCGTGCATGGCGAGGTGCGGCTCAAGAGCTACACGGCGGAGCCCGAGGCCATCGCCGACTACGCCCCGCTCACCTCCGAGGACGGCAGCCGCAGCTTCGAGCTGCAGATCACCCGGCCGCTCAAGGGTGGCTTCGCCGCGCGGCTCTCGGGCGTGCGCACCAAGGAAGAGGCCGACGCGCTGAAGGGGCTGCAGCTCTTCGCGCCGCGCGACCGGCTGCCCGACCTGCCCGACGACGAGTATTACTACACCGACCTGATCGGGCTCACGGTGCTCGACACCGGCGGCGCCGAGATCGGCAAGGTCAAGGCGGTGCTCAACCACGGCGCCTCGGACCTGCTCGAGCTGATCGTGCCCGGCACCTCGGGCACCGTCCTTCTGCCCTTCACCCGCGCCGTGGTCCCCACCGTGGACCTCGCGTCGGGAAGGATCATCGCCGATCCGCCCGAGGGGCTGCTGGACTGACGCCGCCCCGCGGCACAACCACAGGCCGAGACTTCGCGCGCCCCGGAAACGAGATCGCGCGATGCGCAGGATTGCCCGAAGCCGGGCAACAAACTTGCGGGATTTCCTGATTTTCTCCCAGCTCCGGCCGGGCCGTGCTAGTGTCGAACCAGTCTTTTGACCCGAGGTCGGTTCAGTGTTTTCGGTTTTGCGAGTTTGCCTCCGGGCGCAGTATGCGCCTCTCCTCCTCCTGTCTCTCGCCGCGATCCTCTGCCTTGCCGTCGGCGCTCCGCTGCTCGGCCCCGACGGGCCGTTCCTGCTCGCCGCGCTCTGGCTGCTCGGCCTGCTGGCGCTGCTTGCCACGCGCGCGACGCTGCGGCGGCACCGCGCCTCGCGCCCGGTCTTCCTGACCCGCCGCGCCCTGCGCCAGCCGCCGCTGCCGCTGCCACCGCACCGGCAGATGCGCACCGAGCTCGCGCGGCTGCTGGTGAGCCCGGCGCCGCGGGACGGCCTGCCCGAAAGCCCGGACTACGCCATCCGCCGCATCCTCGAACGCAGCCTCTCCTTCCAGGGGGCCCGCGATGCCGATGACCTCTCGGCGCGCGACCTCGCCGAGTTCTGGCTGCTGGTCACCCTGCTGCGGGCGACGCCCGAGCGGGCGGGCGGGCTGGCGCGCTGCTTCCGTCTGCCGGACATGGTGCTGACCCTGCACGACCGCGTGACGCAGATCGCCGCCGACCATGCCGCCGCGCTGCCGCTTGCCCGCAGCGCCTGAGTCCCCGCGCCGTGAGCCGACCCGCGCGTGTGTCCACGCCATGGCTTGAGCCGGGCGCGCTCCGCCGCTAGACGGGGCGGGACAAGGACACCCGCCATGACCGATACCCCGCAGCGCGCCGCAGGCCGCAAGACCATCCGCCCCAGCCTCACCCCCCGAGAGCTGATGACCGAGACACCGGAGCTCGCCCGTGCCTTCCAGGCGCAGGTGATCACCCTGCTGCCCGACGCCTTCCCCGGCGTGCTCGGCCACTCGCTGACCGGGCGGGCGCTGCAGGACGGGCTCTGGCAGCTCAGCACCGTCTCGCTGCGCGAGTTCGGCGAGGGCCGGCACCGCAACGTCGACGACACGCCCGCCGGCGGCGGCGCCGGCATGGTGCTGCGCCCCGACGTGATGGGACAGGCCATCGAGCACGCCCGCGCCCGGATGCCCGCCCGCGCGCCGCTGATCTACCTCAGCCCGCGCGGCCGCCGCTTCGACCAGCAGATGGCGCAGCGCCTCGCGCAGGAGCCCGGGGTCACGCTGATCTGCGGCCGCTTCGAGGGGCTCGACCAGCGGGTCATCGACCATTACCGGATCCTCGAGGTCTCGCTCGGCGATTTCGTCCTCACCGGCGGCGAGATCGCCGCGCAGATGCTGCTCGACGCCACCATCCGGCTGATCCCCGGCGTGCTCGGCAACGCCTCCTCGACCGAGGAGGAGAGCTTCTCGCACGGGATGCTCGAGCATCCGCAATACACCCGCCCCGCCGAATGGCAGGGCCGCCGCATCCCCGACGTGCTGCTTTCGGGCAACCACGCGGCGATCGACAGCTGGCGCCGCGCCCAGTCCGAGGAGATCACCCGCACCCGCCGTCCCGATCTCTGGCAGGCGCATCTTCAGAGCAAGGACCCCGGCAAGGGCTGACCGCCCGCCTGCCTTACGGGCCCAAGCATCCGGGAAGCGCGAGGGGCAGGCTGTCCGCCTCCTGCGCCCCCTGCCGGATCGGCAGTTTTCCCTTGATCCAGACGCATTCCCCGCCTATACGGCGCCAGTCCTCGACGCCTCCCGGCGCTCGTGGATTCGTCCGTTCCCGCCTCCCGCGTTTCTTCGGCGCGGCCCGACCGGTCCGGACGCAGCCTCGGGTCGAAAGGCCCGGCTGATCGGAAGGCCAAAGATGTTGTCACCTCCGGCGGGCGCCACGGCGAACCCGAACGAAGACGCGGAGCTCTGAAAACGCGACACCTTCACGGAAAAAACCGTGAGCAGATAGGAGAAGGTCAGATGGATCTGATCGCACAGCTCGAGGCGGAACAGATTGCCGCCCTGGGGAAAGAGATCCCCGACTTCAAGCCCGGCGACACCATTCGCGTCGGCTACAAGGTGACCGAAGGTACGCGTACCCGCGTGCAGAACTACGAAGGCGTCTGCATCAGCCGTAAGAACGGCAAGGGCATCGCCGGCTCGTTCACCGTCCGCAAGATTTCCTTCGGCGAGGGCGTCGAGCGCGTCTTCCCGCTCTACTCCACCAACATCGATTCGATCGAGGTGGTGCGCCGCGGTAAAGTCCGTCGCGCCAAGCTCTATTACCTGCGTTCGCGTCGCGGCAAATCGGCCCGTATCGTGGAGCAGACCAACTACAAGCCGCTCGCCGGCGCCGACGCATAAGGAGAGATGTCATGAAAAAGGGCATTCACCCCGATTATCACGTCATCGACGTCAAGATGACCGACGGCACCATCTACCAGACCCGTTCCACCTGGGGCAAGGAAGGCGACCAGATGTCCCTCGACATCGACCCGACCGTGCACCCGGCATGGACCGGTGGCTCGTCGCGCCTCATGGACGCCGGCGGCCGCGTGTCGAAGTTCAAGAAGAAATACGAAGGCCTGGGCTTCTGATCCCATCCCTTCCGGATTTCGGAAAACGCCGTCCCTCGGGGCGGCGTTTTTCTTTTGAGGCACGGCCCTCGCGAGCAACTCCCCTTTCGGGCGATAGGGCTCGAAAGGAGCGGCGCAGGCATCCACCATTTTCAAAGACATTTTTCTGGAAACAGCCCCGTTGAGCGGACATCGTTCCGCCACTGGGGAATCGCAGGGAACATGAGTTTCGCCCTTCACAAATTCTCTTTTTGGAATATATAGAGCACAAACCCCGACTCCCGCCGGGGCACGCGCAACTCAGGACCTTGCCCAATGCAGCTCTCCCGCCTGACCCGCTACCTGCCGATCCTCGACTGGGCCCGCAGCTACAACCGCGACACCGCCACCTCGGATGTCGTCGCCGCGGTGATCGTGACCATCATGCTGATCCCGCAGTCGCTGGCCTATGCGCTGCTCGCGGGGCTGCCCGCCGAGATGGGGCTCTACGCCTCGATCCTGCCGCTGGTGGCCTACGCGATCTTCGGCACCAGCCGGGCGCTCGCCGTGGGACCCGTGGCCGTGGTCTCGCTGATGACCGCCGCGGCCATCGGGCAGCTCGGGCTGAGCGATCCGGCGCAGATCGCTCTCGCCGCCGTCACGCTGGCATTCATCTCGGGCGTCTTCCTCGTGGCGATCGGCGTGCTTCGACTCGGCTTTCTGGCCAACTTCCTCAGCCACCCGGTGATCGCGGGCTTCATCACCGCCTCCGGCGTGCTCATCGCCGCCTCGCAGCTGAAGCACATCTTCGGGATCAACGCCGACGGAAACACGCTGCTCGACCTTGTCGGCTCGCTGGTCGCGCACCTGCCCGAGACCAACCTCATCACGCTGGCGATCGGTGTCGCCGCCACCGGCTTCCTCTTCTGGGTGCGCAAGGGGCTGAAGCCGCTGCTGCGCAGGATGGGTCTTGGCCCGCGCATGGCCGACATCCTCGCCAAGGCGGGGCCCGTGGCCGCCGTCGCCGTGACCACCCTGCTGACCTGGGGACTGGGACTGAACGAGATGGGTGTGAAGGTGGTGGGCGAGGTGCCCATGGGCCTGCCGCCGCTCTCGGCGCCGTCCTTCGACCTGACGATGTGGAAGACGCTGCTGATGCCGGCGATCCTCATCTCGATCATCGGCTTCGTGGAATCGGTCTCGGTGGCGCAGACCCTCGCCGCCAAGCGCCGCCAGCGCATCGACCCGGACCAGGAACTGATCGGCCTTGGCGCCTCGAACATCGGCTCGGCGCTCTCGGGCGGCTTCCCGGTCACCGGCGGCTTCTCGCGCTCGGTGGTGAACTTCGACGCAGGCGCCGAGACCCCGGCGGCGGGCGCCTATACCGCGCTCGGCATCGGGCTTGCGACGCTGGTGCTGACCCCCCTCCTCTTCTTCCTGCCGAAGGCCACGCTCGCCGCGACCATCATCGTCGCCGTGCTGAGCCTCGTCGACTTCTCGATCCTCAGGAAGACCTGGACCTATTCCAAGGTCGACTTCACCGCCGTCAGCGCGACCATCGTGCTGACCCTGCTGGTGGGGGTCGAGGTCGGCGTCTCGGCGGGGGTGCTGCTGTCGATCCTGCTGCACCTCTACAAGACCTCGAAGCCGCATGTGGCCGAGGTCGGGCTGGTGCCGGGCACGCATCACTTCCGCAACGTGCTGCGCCACGAGGTCGAGACCCTGCCCGGCGTGCTGACGCTGCGGGTGGACGAGAGCCTCTACTTCGTCAACGCGCGCTTCCTCGAGGAATACGTGCTTGGCCGCGCCGCCGAATGCGAGAACCTGCGCCACGTGGTGCTGATGTTCCCCGCGGTGAACGAGGTCGACATGAGCGCGCTCGAGACGCTGGAAGAGATCAACCGGCGACTGTCGGAGCAGGGCATCACCCTGCACCTGACCGAAGTCAAAGGCCCGGTCATGGACCGGCTGAAGCGCTCGCACTTCCTGCACGAGCTGTCGGGCAAAGTCTTCCTGTCGCAGTACGAGGCCTGGTGCGCGCTAAAGGCGGACGCGGCCCATGGGACCCAGCAGGAAAGCCTCGCGGCCCAGTAGCAGACCCGGGTAGAGCGGGCGCCCGTAGCCCGCTCCGCCATCCATGTTGAGCCGGTTCCGGTAGAGCTGCGGCAGGTCCAGCGCCGTGTGCCCGTGCACCACCAGCCGCCCCCAGTCGCCCTGCCAGTCGAGGAAGGGCGCGCGGATCCACACCAGGTCATCCTCCTTCTGGTAGTTCAGCAGCACGCCCGGCCGCAGCCCGGCATGGACGAAGATGTGCTCCTCGGTCTCGTGCACGCGCGGCAGGTTGGCGATCCAGTCGCGGTGCGCCTGCGGGATCGCCTCGAGCGCGTCGGCATGGATGTCCTCGATCGCCCTGCCCTCGCTCACGTCCACCCCGTAGGAGGCCAGCGTCCGCGCGCCCCCGAGCGGCGGATCGGTCCAGAGCAGCGGGCGCGAGACGTTGGGATCCATGTAGCGCGGGTTCGCGAGGAAGCGCAGCAGGAAGCGGTCGTGGTTGCCCATCAGGCAGGTCCAGGGCCTGCCCTCTGCCTGGCCCTGCATGAGCAGGTCGATCACCGCGCGGGAGTCGGGGCCGCGATCGACGTAATCGCCGAGGAAGACGACCGGCGCCCCCGCGTGCTCATCATTCGCGATGTAGTCGAGCGCGTCGTGCAGGCGGTCGATCTGGCCGTGGATGTCGCCGAGAACAAAAATGGGGAGCATGAGAATTCCTTTCCGCAGGGTCTACTTGGACCGCAAGGCGGTGGGAGGCAAGGGCGCTCGCCAAAACGGGCCTTGCGCGGGGTCCTGTCCATTAAGCGCAGGAACCGGATTGCGGGAAATTGCGCCGGTGGGATCATGCAGCCATGCCCCAGAGGAGACCCGAGATGGCAAAGATCAAGTTCCTCCCGCTGCCGAGCGACACGGTGTCCGCGCTGCGAAACGGCGGGCCCGACGCCTACGGCCACCCGCCCGAGAAGGCGCCTTCCGAGGGCGCCGGCAACCCGTGCCGGCACTGCCTCGGCTTCGTACCAGAGGGGGCCGAGATGCTGATCCTCGCGCACCGGCCCTTCGACGCGCTGCAACCCTACGCCGAGACCGGGCCGATCTTCCTCTGCGCGGAGGACTGCACGGCGTGGTCGGGCGACGGCATCCCTCCGATCCTGACCTCGAGCCCCGACTACCTGCTGAAGGGCTACACGGCGGACCAGCGCATCCGCTACGGCACCGGGAAGGTCGTGCCGAGGGACGAGGTGGAAGGCTATGCCGCCGCGCTTCTGGACCGCGAAGAGATCGCCTTCGTCGACGTGCGCTCGGCCCGGAACAACTGCTTCCAGCTGCGCATCGTGCGCGCCGCGTGACCGCCAAAGCGCGGGACCAAGATGCAGAAAGGGCGCCCCGAAAGGCGCCCTTCGCTTGTCTTCCCTGTGGACCCGGCCTCAGACCACGTCGAATTCCAGCGGCTTGACCTGCTGGAAGAGGCCCGTGTCGCGCAGCGCGGTCACGACCTCCTCGTCGATCGCCTCGTCGAGGTAGGCGATGGCGATCGCCTCGCCACCGGCCGACGCGCGGCCCAGCGTGAAGTTCGCGAGGTTCACCTTGTGGTCGCCCAGCATCGAGCCCAGCTTGCCGATGATGCCCGGCACGTCCTGGTTGGTGGTGTAGAGCATGTGCTCGCCCACCTCGGCCTCGATGTTGATGCCCTTGATCTGGATGAAGCGCGGCTTGCCGTCCGAGAAGACGGTGCCCGCGACCGAACGCTCGCGCTTCTCGGTCACCACGGTCACCTTGATGTAGCCGTCGAAGGCGCCCGACTGCTCCTGGTTGGTGGTCGAGATCTGGATGCCGCGTTCCTTCGCGATCACCGGGGCCGAGACCATGTTCACCTCGGGCGAGATGGTCTTCATGATGCCCGCGATCAGCGCGCAGTTCAGCGCCGGCAGGTTCATCTCGGCGACGGAGCCGTCATAGAGGATGTTGATCGCGGTGATCGCCTCGTCGGTCATCTGGCCGATGAAGTTGCCGAGGTGGCCGGCAAGCTTGATCCACGGGCCCATGACCTTGGCTTCCTCGGCGGTCACCGACGGCATGTTCAGCGCGTTGGTGACGGCGCCGGTCAGCAGGTAGTCGGCCATCTGCTCGGCAACCTGCAGCGCCACGTTCTCCTGCGCTTCGGTGGTCGAGGCGCCGAGGTGCGGGGTGCAGACCACGTTCGGCAGGTTGAAGAGCGGGTTCTCGGTGGCGGGCTCGACGGCGAAAACGTCGAAGGCCGCGCCGGCCACGTGGCCCGACTTCAGCAGTTCCGCCAGCGCTTCCTCGTCGACGAGGCCGCCGCGGGCGCAGTTGATGATCCGCACGCCCTTCTTGGTCTTCGCGAGGTTCTCGCGGCCGAGGATGTTGCGGGTCTGGTCGGTCAGCGGCACGTGCAGCGTGATGAAGTCGGCGCGGGCCAGCAGCTCGTCCAGCTCGACCTTCTCGACGCCCATCTTGTCGGCCTTCTCCTGGCCGAGGAACGGGTCATAGGCCACGACCTTCATTTTCAGGCCGCGGGCGCGGTCGCAGACGATGCCGCCGATGTTGCCGGCGCCGATCACGCCGAGGGTCTTGCCGGTCAGCTCGACACCCATGAAGGCGTTCTTTTCCCACTTGCCGGCATGGGTCGAAGCCGAGGCCTCGGGCAGCTGGCGCGCCACGGCGAACATCAGCGCGATGGCGTGCTCGGCGGTGGTGATCATGTTGCCGAAGGGCGTGTTCATGACGATCACGCCTTTCTTCGAGGCGGCTTCCTTGTCGACGTTGTCGGTGCCGATGCCGGCGCGGCCGACAACCTTCAGACGGGTCGCGTTCTCGAGGATGGAGGGCGTGACCTTGGTGGCCGAGCGGATGGCGAGACCATCGTAGTCGCCGATCACCGCGGCCAACGCGTCCTTGTCCTTGCCCAGCTCGGGGCGGAAGTCGACCTCGATGCCGCGATCGCGGAAGATCTGCACGGCGGCGTCGGAAAGCTTGTCGGAGATGAGAACCTTGGGAGCCATTTCAGCGGTCCTTTCGGGAAAATCTGGATGCGAGGAGAGACGGGACCGCCTGTGCGGTCCCGCATTTTCGTCGAATGCGTGGGGATCAGACCGTTTCGGCCTGTGCCTCGATCTCGGTCTCGAAGGCCCACTGGAGCCAGAGCGTCAGCGCCTCGATGTCGGCGGTCTCGACCGTGGCGCCGCACCAGATGCGCAGGCCCGCCGGAGCGTCGCGATAGGCGCCGATGTCATAGGCGACGTGATAGGTCTCGAGCTTCTTGGCCACCGCCTTGGCGAAGGCCGCGCCGTCCTTGATCCGGTCGTCGGTGAACTTCAGGCACACCGAGGTGTTCGACCGGGTCGCGGCGTCCTCGGCGAGGTTGGCGATCCAGTCGTGACGGTCGCAGAAGTCCCACAGCACCCGGGCGTTGGTGTCCGCGCGTTCCTGCAGCGCCTTCAGGCCGCCGATCTTGCGCGCCCACTCCAGCGCGACGAGGTAATCCTCGACCGCCAGCATCGACGGGGTGTTGATCGTCTCGCCGACGAAGATGCCGTCGATCAGCTTGCCGCCCTTGGTCATGCGGAAGATCTTCGGCAGCGGCCAGGCGGGGGTGTAGGTCTCGAGACGCTCGACGGCGCGGGGCGACAGGACGATCATGCCGTGCGCCGCTTCGCCGCCCATCACCTTCTGCCAGGAGAAGGTGGTGACGTCGAGCTTGTCCCAGGGCAGGTCCTGCGCGAAGGCGGCCGAGGTCGCGTCGCAGATGGTGATGCCGGCGCGGTCCGCCGGGATCGCGTCGCCGTTCGGCACGCGCACGCCGGAAGTGGTGCCGTTCCAAGTGAAGACGACGTCATTGTCGAAGTTCACCGTGGCGAGGTCGACGATCTGGCCGTAGTCGGCGGTCTTCACCTCGGCGTCGATCTTGAGCTGTTTCACCACGTCGGTGACCCAGCCGGCACCGAAGGATTCCCAGGCCAGCATCTCGGCCTTGCGGGCGCCGAGCATCGACCACATCGCCATCTCGACCGCACCGGTATCCGAGGCGGGGACGATGCCGATCTTGTACTCGGCGGGAATGTTCAGGATCTCGCGGGTGCCTTCGATGGCAGCCTTCAGCTTGTCCTTGCCGACCTTGGCGCGGTGCGAACGACCGAGCGGGGCATCGGACAGCATGTCCAGCGAGAAATGGGGGATCTTGGCGCAGGGGCCGGAAGAAAAGCGCGGGTTTGCCGGCCGCGCGGACGGTTGTGGTCTAGCCATGTATCTCTAACCTTACAGATAGTCGCCCTTCGTTGGGGAAGGGTGTCCCGCTGCCGCATGTATGTGAGGCCGCGGATTCGGACAAGCCGTGAAATGCATCCATCACGACGCTTTTTCGACGAATGCTTGCGCGGGCTGGAGCGGATCGGAAACTTTCGTATCGCGGCACGCTGAAAAGCAGTGGAAATCGCCGGATCCGCCCGATGCCGGCATGCGCCCTCCGCCCTCGATAGCTGCGCCGCGCAGGCGGTTCGGGCGCGGCGCCGCCCTTTCCCCCGCCCTGTCGCTCGGCTAGGTCATGGGCCAGACCGCGCGGCCGAACGAGGACAGAGCGATGCAGTGGACCGACCTTCTTTGCGCCGAGCGGCTGAGCGATCCCGGCTATGCCGAGGGGCGCAACCGGTCGATCTTCGTGCAGGACCACGACCGGATCGTCTTTTCCGCGCCGTTCCGGCGGCTGGCGAACAAGACACAGGTGCATCCGCTCTACGAGAACGACCACCTCCACCACCGGCTGATCCACTCGGTCGAGGTCGGCAGCGTCGGGCGCTCGCTGGCGATGCACATCGGCGACTGGCTGATGGACATCGGCGAGATCGGCCCGCACGAGGATCACAGCCTTGCCAACGTGGTGCAGGCCGCCTGCGCCGCGCATGACATCGGCAATCCGCCCTTCGGCCACTCGGGCGAGGCCTCGATCGGCGCCTGGTTCGCCGAGCGCTTCGACGCGGGGCGCGGGCTTTGCGGCGACCTCGATCCCGTGCTGCGGCCAGAGTTCACCGCCTTCGAGGGCAATGCGCAGGGGTTCCGGATCGTCACCCGGCTCGAGATGTACCGCAATGCCGGGGGGATGCGGCTGTCGAAGGCCGTGCTCGGCGCCTTCATGAAGTACCCCACCACCGCCGCGACCCGCGCCGCCCTGCCCGGGGAGGTGCGCAAGGGCTACGCCGGGCTGAAGAAATTCGGCGTGTTCGCCGGCGAGGAGGCGCTCTTTGCCGAGGTGGCGCGAGGCTGCGGCCTGCCGCTCGAGGACACGTCCGCGGGGCGCTGGTGGCGGCGGCATCCGCTGGTCTTTGTCGTCGAGGCGGCGGATGACATCTGCTACAACATCGTCGATCTCGAGGATGCCCATGCCTCGGGCGACCTGCCCTACGACGTGGTGCGCGACGCGCTGAACGAACTGGCCGGGCGGCCCAACCGCGACACGACGGGCTACACCCGAAGCGAGCACATCGCGCTGCTGCGCTCGCTGGCCATCGGCCGCGCCATCGAGGCCTGCGTCGTCGCCTTCCGCGAGAACTACGCCGCGATCATGGACGGCAGCTTCTCGGCCGCGCTGGTCGATGCCTCGGCCTGCGCCGACGGCTTCGCGCGGATCGGCACGCTGGCACAGGAGCGCATCTTCACCGCGCGCCGCAAGACCGAGCTCGAGATCTCGGGTCGGCAGGTGATCCGCAACGTGCTGGACGGGGTGCTGCCGGTCTACGAGGCGCTGGCGGCGGCAGGCTGGGACGCCGGGGCGCTGAAGGGACACCCGGCGCAGATCGCCCGCGCGCTGTCGCTCGACCTGCGCGACATGGACGGGCCCGAGGCGGCGTTGCACCGGCTGGCGGATTTCGTCTCGGGCATGACCGACCGCTACGCGCTCTCGGTCTCGCGGATGCTGTCGGGAACCTGAGGCGGCCCCGCTCGCCCCTCTCTCCACCGGGATATTTTCGCCCAGGAGAATGGCTTACACGTTCGGATCGCGACGGGGATCTTGATTTGTGACGCCATCGGGCGCAGCTTTGAGGAATGAACAGCCTCACACCCTTTTCGGGACAGGGCAGCGATATCGTTGCCTTCCACCGGACCGAGCTGAACGTGATCCTCTCGCTCTATGGCCGCATGGTGGCGGCCGGGGAATGGCGGGATTATGGGATTTCCTCGCTCAGGGACGTGGCGGTCTTCTCGGTTTTCCGACGCACCGCCGAACATCCCCTCTACCGCATCGAGAAACGCCCCAAGCTGCGCCAGCGGCAGGGCGAATACTCGGTGATCACGATGGAGGGGCAAGTCCTCAAGCGCGGGCACGATCTCAGGACCGTGCTGCGCGTGCTCGAACGCAAGCTGATCCGCGCGGTCGAGTGACCGCGCGGACCGTGAACGTCAGGCGCTCTGGCCGACCATGGCGCAGAGCAGCTCGAACATGATCGTGACGCCAAGGAAGGCGGTGCCGCCCGAGCTGTCGAAGGGCGGCGAGACCTCGACGAGGTCGGCCCCGGCGATGTTCAGCCCCATCAGCTCGCGCACCACCTGCAGCGCCTGGTAGGAGTTCGGCCCGCCGATCTCGGGCGTGCCGGTGCCGGGGGCAAAGGTCGGATCGACGAAGTCGATGTCGTAGCTGACATAGGTGGGCTCGGTGCCGACGATCTCGCGTGCCTCGGCCATCACGTCGGTCACGCCGCGGGCGTGGAACTCCTCGATCGGGATGATGCGGATGCCCTCCGCCTTGGCGAAGTCGCGGTCCTCGTGGTCGTACATCGGGCCGCGGATGCCGATCTGCACGATGCGCTTGGGATCGAGCAGCCCCTCTTCGACCGCCCGGCGGAAGGGCGTGCCATGGGTGTACTTGAAGCCGCCGAAGTAGCTGTCCCAGAGGTCGGTGTGGCTGTCGAAATGCACCATGCCGAGGGGCTTCGCCTTGCCGAGCGCGCGCAGCACCGGCAGCGAGCAGAGGTGGTCGCCGCCGCCGGTGAGCGGCCGGATGCCCGCCGCGACGATACGGTCATAGAAGGCGGTGATGCGCGCCATGCTGTCCTGGATGTCGGCAGGGTTCGGACCGACGTCGCCAAGATCGGCGCAGGCGACCGCCTCGAAGGGCCGGATGCCGAAATGGCCATGTTCCGCCCGGATCATCGTCGAGGCGTCGCGCAGCTGGCGCGGGCCGTGGCGCGGACCGGGGCGGTTGGTGGTGCCGCTGTCCCAGGGCACGCCGACGAGACCGATCTCGACCTCGGAGAACCGCGCGTGGTCGGGCTGCACCAGCGGCAGGCGCATGAAGGTGGGGATGCCCGCATAGCGCGGCAGGTCCATGCCCGAGACGGGATGGAAGAAGGGATCGCTGGTCATGTCAGACTCCGGTCAGGCGGGCGTGGCGGGTGACGGGGCCCTCGCCCTGCCCCTCGATGCGCGCGAGCGCGCCGGCGATGGGCTCGTAGGCGACAGCCATGTGGAAGGCGTTGGCGTGCAACAGCGTGTGCTCGTCCGCGACCCAGGCGACGTGCCCCTTCCAGAAGAAGAGATCGCCGCGCTTCGGCTGCGTGCCGGAGGCCAGGGTCTCGCCGAGCGCGCGCGCCTGCAGGTCGCTGTCACCGGGGCAGGCGATGCCGCAGGCATGGAGCCCGGCCTGCACCAGCCCCGAGCAGTCGATGCCCATCGCCGAGTTGCCGCCCCAGAGGTAGGGCGTGCCGAGCAGCCGCTCGGAGACCGCGACGGGATCGACATCGGGCCGGTCGAGCGGCAGCAGGTGCCCGGCGGGGACGAACCCCGCCTCGGTCTCGAGGAAGCTGCCCTGCGCGCCGGTCACGCAGAGCCGGGCGCCGAGCGTCAGGAAGACCCGGTCCGGCGTCTTGAGGTTGGCCTCGGCATAGGCGTGGGTGGCGCGGGTGGCGACGCGGTGGGTCGGCGCCGTGGCCTGCCCGAGCGCCTCCTCGGCCACGTAGCCGACGAAGCCGTCCGCCTGCGCCTGCACGAAGGCCCAGCCCTCGTGCCGCTCGAAGACGGTGACCGCGGCGCCGTAGCCGAGCTGACGGTCACGCGCGCCGCCGGGGGCTTTCAGCAGGTCGGCCACGGCCACGCGCACCGCGGCCGCGCTGCCTTCGGTGAAATTCTGCGCCTCGACCTGGCCCTGCAGGTGGGCGGCGGCGACGCGGCCATTGGCGGGGGTGAGGCGGCGGTCCATCAGCATCGCGTCCCTCACAGGCCCAGCACCTGCGGCAGCGCGCCGAGGATGGCGCGCGGCCCCTGCCCCAGCCCGCCCTTGGTCCGCCCGGGCGCGGCCGAGGGGTTCCAGGCGTAGATGTCGAAATGCGCGTAGGGCGTCTCGGTCACGAAGCGGCGCAGGAAGAGCGCGGCGGTGATCGAGCCGGCCATGCCGCCGCCCGGCGCGTTGTCGAGATCGGCGATGCCGGGCTCGATCTTCTCCTCGTAGGGTTCCCAGAAGGGCATGCGCCAGACCGGGTCTGCGGCCGGGCCGCTGGCGCGGGTCAGCGCCTCGGCAAAGGCCTCGTCATCGGTGTAGAACGGGGCGAGATCCGGGCCGACCGCGACACGCGCCGCGCCGGTCAGCGTCGCCATCGACAGGATGAAGTCCGGCCTCTCCTCGTCCGCCAGCGCCAGCGCGTCGGCCAGCACCAGCCGGCCCTCGGCATCGGTGTTGTTGATCTCGACCGTAAGCCCCTTGCGCGAGGTGAGAATGTCCTGCGGGCGGAAGGCGTCGCCCGAGACCGAGTTCTCGACCGCCGGGATCAGCACGCGCAGCTGCAGCTTCAGTCCCAGCGCCATGATCATCCGGGCAAGGCCCAGCACGTTGGCGGCGCCGCCCATGTCCTTCTTCATCAGGCCCATCGAGCTTGCGGGCTTGAGGTTGAGCCCGCCGGTGTCGAAGCAGACGCCCTTGCCGACCAGCGTCAGCCGCGGGCCGCTGCCGCCCCAGCGCATGTCGATCAGCCGCGGCGCGCGCGGGCTGGCGCGGCCGACGGCGTGGATCATCGGGAAATTCTTCTCGAGCAGCGCCTCGCCGGTGGTCACCTCGATCGCGGCGCCGAACTCGGCAGCGAGGCTGCGCGCGGCGGCCTCGAGCTGCTCGGGGCCCATGTCCGAGGCGGGGGTGTTCACGAGGTCGCGGGTCAGCACCTCGGCGGCGGCGAGGATCTCGACCCTGGCCGCGTCGACGCGCTCGGGCGCGACGAGGCGCGGCATCTCGGGGGCCTCGCCGGCGTAGCGGGTGAAGCGGTAGCCGGCGAGCAGCCAGCCGAGCGCCTCTTCCTCGGCGGCGGCGGCGGGCAGGCCCGAGGCGATGCGGTAGGTGCCGCGGGCAAGCCGCGCGACGCCCGCAGCCAGGGCAAAGCGGGTGCGGCGGGGGGGGGCGGCGCTGCCGTAGCCGATCAGCGCCGCCTCGGGCGCGCCGGTCTCGCCGGGAATCATCACCACGTTGCCGATCTCGCCCGCGAAGCCGCTGGCGTTCACCCAGGTGCGCACGCGCTCGGGCTGGTCTGCCAGCCAGCTTTCCAGCGCCTCGGCCTCGATCACGTGCAGCGGCAGGGCGCCGGTATCGGCGGGTGCGAAAGTCAGGTTCATGAAGGTCCCCTTGGTCGGTTTGCCGCGAGCCTATCGGAGCCAGCGGCACCCGCAAGGGGGGCGGGCGGCGCGGCCCGCGCGCGATGACAGGGGTGTGAGCGCGGGGCGAGAGAGGCAGGGCTCAGAGCCCCTGGTCCTCCATGTCCCAGATCGCGTAGAGCGACCGCTCGCCCACCCGCCCGAGCCGGGCGACGGTCGCCGACAGCGCGACGCGGTCGCCATCCTCAAGGCAGGAGAGCACATCGGTGGAGATCCGCGCCACCGAGCGCATCCCGAGGCAGGCGGCGATCTCGCCGAGTTCGCGGGCGTGGCGGCGCGTCTCTGCCCAGTGGCCCTGTGCATGGACCCGGTCCAGCGCGCCAAGCCGGTAGGCGAGCTCCTCCATGGCGCGGCAAAGCGCGTCCTCGGCCTCGGCCGGGCCGAGTCGCACGAAGATCGCCTCGAGCACCTCGGGATCGAGCCCCGCCTTCTCGAAAGGCGCGAGCACGGCGATTTGGGCCACCGGCCGGGCGGACATCGGGCCGGGCAACAACGACTTGCTCACCGCCACATCCTCAACTCTGCGCCCCCACGGCGCTGCCTGCATAACCCGCCCGGGTTCCCAAAAGGTTAGATCGCCGCGTTTCTTCTCTCGAATTCCGCGCGAATTCCGCGTATCCCGTCAAAGGCTTCAAGTTGCTTGGAGGATCGAGATGCACAACGCCAAACCGCTACCCAGCTACCTGGTCCAGAGGTTCCAGGGCTGGAAGGCGACCAGCTATGCCGAGAATTCCGCGTGGTACCGGCGCCTGGCCTCGGAAGGCCAGCACCCCCGCGCCATGATCATCTCGTGCTGCGACAGCCGCGTGCACGTGACCTCGATCTTCGGGGCCGACACCGGCGAGTTCTTCATCCACCGGAACATCGCCAACCTCGTGCCGCCCTACAAGCCGGACGGGCAGCAGCACGGCACCTCGGCGGCGGTGGAATACGCGGTCACCGCGCTGAAGGTCGCGCACGTGATCGTCATGGGCCATTCCAGCTGCGGCGGCGTGCAGGGCTGCCTCGACATGTGCTCGGGCAACGCGCCCCAGCTCGAGGAGAAGTCGAGCTTCGTCGGCCGCTGGATGGACATCCTGCGCCCCGGCTACGAGCGCGTCGTCGAGCGCAAGCCCGAGGACATGGCCCGCGCGCTGGAAAAGGAATCGGTGCTGGTCTCGCTCGAGAACCTGATGACCTTCCCCTTCGTGCGCGAGGCGGTCGAGTCCCAGGACCTGTCGATCCACGGGCTCTGGCACGACATCGGAAGCGGGTCGCTGGAATGCTACGACCCGAAAGCCGACGGCTACGTGGTGGTCTGACCGGAACCGGACAGACCCCGATTCGGCTCAGCCCTGCAGCTGTGCGCTCTGCCCGTCGCGGCTGAGCCGCAGCGCCGGGCGCCCGAGCCGGGCCGCAAGACCCCGTAACGGCGCGCCGAGGCTGCGCCCCGTGCAGATCTCCGCCCCGCTTTCGAGACGGCTGAGAATCATCCGCCCGGCGCGAAAGCCGAGGCCGAACCCCTTGTCGCGCAGACGCAGGACGAGGTCCCCCCAACTCTCCGCCGCCTCGATCTGCGGCAGGACCACCATGCGCAGCAGCGCCGCCGTCTCGGAATCGAGGTCGCGCGGCAGGCGGACCACCGTCCCTGTGGGCGTTGCATCTGCAGGGGTGGAGATGGGGAAAGCGGTGCCGACAAACGGCCCGGAGACGTCTCCGGCACGATCAAGACCATCCATTTCTGAAATCTCGTCCATACTGAAAATACGGCCAGCATAGCACGCCCGCTTGTATCTCCCGATCACGAATGCCGGACAGGCGGGCTTGCGCTTTGGTGAAATAGAAAGGCGAGGACCGCGATCACCTGATCCCGGGCCTCGCCCATTACTGGTCACACACACGATCCGATACAGTCGGAGACCCCCGCATCCATGCCGGCACTCAAAACAACGCAGCCGGCGATACTCAACGCGACACGAGGGTCATTGGGGGCTCGAAACTCCCCGCCCCCGGGGGATAACTGGCCTGATTACGTGGCGACGACGGGTCGCCGAGGCGGTACTCGTGAAAATCCCTGGCGCGCCCTTCAGGAGGGCAGACGGAAATTGCTCAGCAGTCGGGTCATCAGCTTGGTCATCGGGCGCCGCCGCCGGCTCAGCAGGGACATGTCGCGGGCGGCAACGGCGACGATGCGGCGGCCCCGGGCGATGTCTGCGAGATCAATGGTCATTTCGGCACTCCTCTTGGTGGTTGCGCCTTCTGGCGGGGCGCGGCGGAAAACCGTCGCTGTTGATGCAACTTTTCTACCAGCGGGTGCATTGCCCGCACATCCTGACGGCGGAGTAGGTGCCGTTCCCAGTGGGCGAGGCACACCTATCCCAATGGATGGGGTGCGATCCGAATTTCTGGGAAATGCTTAAAAACATGATAAAAACCCGCCCCCTTGCGGGGACGGGCGTTAAGAATTCGTTAGTAAATTGGCGAAGGGTCAGCCCTTCTTGAGCACCTTCTGCCCCAGCACCTCTGCAATCTGGACGGCATTGAGAGCCGCGCCCTTGCGCAGGTTGTCCGAGACGCACCAGAGGTTGATGCCGTTGTCGATGGTGCTGTCCTGGCGGATGCGGCTGATGAAGGTTGCGAAGTCGCCGACGCATTCCTTCGGCGTGACGTAGCCGCCGTCCTCGCGCTTGTCGATCACCATGACGCCCGGAGCCTCGCGCAGGATGTCACGTGCCTCGTCCTCGTCGAGGAAGTCCTCGAACTCGATGTTGATCGCCTCGGAGTGGCCGACGAAGACCGGAACCCGCACGCAGGTCGCGGTGACCTTGATCGACGGATCGACGATCTTCTTGGTCTCGGCGACCATCTTCCACTCTTCCTTGGTCGAGCCGTCTTCCATGAAGACGTCGATGTGCGGAATGACGTTGAAGGCGATTTCCTTGGTGAACTTCTTGGCCGGAACGTCGGAGACCGGGTTGTAGATCGACTTGGTCTGCTCCCAGAGCTCGTCCATGCCTTCCTTGCCCGCGCCCGAGACCGACTGGTAGGTCGACACGACGACGCGCTTGATCTTGGCGCGGTCATGCAGCGGCTTCAGCGCCACGACCATCTGCGCGGTCGAGCAGTTCGGGTTCGCGATGATGTTCTTCTTGCTGTAGCCGAACACCGCGTCCGCGTTCACTTCCGGCACGATCAGCGGAACGTCCGGGTCGTAGCGGTAGAGCGAGCTGTTGTCGATCACCACGCAGCCCGCGGCCGCGGCCTTCGGCGCAAATTCCTTGGTCGGGCCCGAGCCCACGGCAAAGAGCGCAATGTCCCAGCCGGTGAAGTCGAAAGTGGCAAGATCCTGGGTCTTGAGGGTCCTGTCGCCGAAGCTCACCTCTGTTCCCAGCGATTTTCGCGATGCAAGCACGGCGATCTCGTCCACCGGGAACTCGCGCTCGGCGAGGATGTTCAGCATTTCACGGCCCACGTTCCCCGTGGCACCGGCAACAACGACCTTGTAGCCCATGGTTCTGGCTCTCCTTCCTGGATGCTGCGCGCGGAAGGATCCCGCGCCGCAGACTGGCGCGCGTCATATCGCATGCCACGTTTATCTGGAAGGGCTGTCTTCCCCCGCCGCGCCCCCGGCAGCGCTCCCAAGGGGACAGTTCGTGCTGCGAAATGGCCACCCTTGCGCCAAACTTTGTCCAAAACCCCGATTTTGAGAGGTTTTCCTTCTCGTCTGATGATTTTCGTGGCATTGGTCTTTGGGTGCTTGGTAGAAATCCGCTCTTCCGTGTGTCCCGGACATCTCCACTCTTGTCCAATGTTTAGGCAAGTGCGTAGAACATAAACGTATTTGAAGACCATTTGGGCAGAACCGACTATGCGGCGTGTAGGCATGAGGCAGCAGATTTCGAAACGCGCGCCCGGACTCTCCGCCGCAAGACTGAGGCTGGGCCGTGGCAAGACGCGTGTCCGCTTCTACCGCACCGTCATCTCCCTTTCCCGGCCGCAAAAGCAGGTCATCTTCGTCGCTCTCGACATGGCGATGGTCGTGTTGGCCATGTGCCTTGCACTTGCGCTGAACGCCACCGTCCGCTCGGATCTGCCGCCGCTGGCGGAACTGACACCGATGATCACCCTGCTGATGCTGAGCGGCGGCGCGATTTCGTGGCACCTGCAATTGCCGCGGATCAAGCTCAACGCCTTCGAGACCCGGGGCATCACGCGCACCGCGCTCTTCTCGGTGCTCACCGCCATTGCCGCCCTCGTGATCGACCTGGTGATCAACCCCGAGATCATGATGGCGGTCTACTTCAACTTCACCATCCTGCTCATGGTGCTCAGCGTGACCTGGCGAATCGCCCTGCGCCACGTGACCATCGCGATCTACCGCCGCAGCCGGCCGCGGATGCGGGTGCTGATCTACGGCGCGGGCAAGACCGGGCAGCAGCTCGTCGCCGCGCTGCGCCACGATGACGTGATCGAGCCCGTGTGCTTCGTCGACGACAACCCCACGCTGCAGACGCTGGTGGTCGCCGGGCTGCGCGTCCACGCACCCTCGACGGTCAAGCATCTGATCGAGACCCGGAACATCGACCGCGTCGTCCTCGCCATGCCGTCGATTCGCCAGCCGGAACTCGCCCGCATCGCCCATCACCTGCGCAGCATCGGCTGCGAGGTGCATGCCCTGCCCTCCTTTGCCGAGCTGGTCGGCGAGGGCGAGCTGCGCAAGCGCGTCTCGCCGGTATCGCTGGACGACCTGCTGGGCCGCGGCCGCCTCGAGAGCGAGCTGCCCGGCGTCAGCCACGCCTATTCCGGCCGCCGCATCCTGATCACCGGCGCCGGCGGCTCGATCGGCTCCGAGCTCTGCCGCCAGCTGCTGGGCTGCAAGCCCGAATGCATCGTCGCGCTCGATCACTCCGAGCTGGCGCTCTACACCATCGACAAGGAACTGCGCGACCTTTCCAAGGGGCTGAACGTCACCCCGGTGCTCGGATCGGTGCTGGACGAGTCGCTGGTCGCCCGCGTGCTCAGGCAGTACAACATCGACGTCGTGCTCCACGCCGCCGCCTACAAGCACCTGCCGCTGGTCGAGAGCAATGTGATCATCGGCATGCGCAACAACGTCCTCGGCACCAAGATCATCGCCGAGGCCGCGCGCGAGGCCGGGGTCGAGCGCTTCATCCTCGTCTCCTCCGACAAGGCCGTGCGCCCGACCAACGTCATGGGCGCCTCCAAGCGCCTCGCCGAGTTGCTGGTGCAGGACCTCGCCACGCGCTGCACCGACACGCGCTTCTCGATGGTCCGCTTCGGCAACGTGCTCGGCTCGTCGGGCTCGGTCATCCCGCTCTTCGAGGAGCAGATCGCCCGCGGCGGCCCCGTCACGCTCACAGACCCGCGGGTCACCCGCTATTTCATGACCATCTCGGAAGCGGCGCGGCTGGTGCTGCTGGCCGGCTCCTTCTCGCGCGGGGGCGATGTCTTCGTGCTCGACATGGGCAAGCCGGTGCCGATCCGCAAGCTGGCGCGCCAGATGATCGAGGGCGCGGGCTACACGGTGAAGGACGACAAGCACCCCGACGGCGACATCGAGATCAAGGTGACCGGCCTGCGCAAGGGCGAGAAGCTGCACGAGGAATTGCTGATCTCGACCGACATGCTGACCACGCCGCATCACAAGATTCTGCGCGCGCAGGAGAGCTACCTGTCGGAATTCGAGATCGCCACCGCGATGAAGGACCTGCGCCAGGCGATCGGCGAGCACGACGAGGAATTCGCCCGCGAGATCATCGCGCGCTGGGTCGAGCGCTGCGAGGACTTGCCGTCGAAATCCGAAGAGAAACAGTCGCTCTGAGCCCTCCCCGGCGGCGGGCAGAGACGGAAAAGGGGCGCGGCTGACCGCGCCCCTTTCCGCGTTTCGGCAGGGCCTCAGCGGCCCGGGATGTCGCTGCGCGCCGGGGCCGGATCCCATTCCTCGATCAGGTGCGCCGCCTCCTCCGCGCTTTCCACGAAGCGGAAGAGGTCGAGGTCCTCGGGGCTGATCGTCCCGGCCTCCTTCAGCGCCTCCCAGTTGATGATCGTCTCCCAGAACTTCCGCCCGAAGAGCAGGAACGGCACGCGCTCCATCCGCCCGGTCTGGATCAGCGTCAGCGCCTCGAACATCTCGTCAAGCGTGCCGAAGCCGCCGGGGAAGACGCAGATCGCCCGCGCGCGCATCAGGAAGTGCATCTTGCGGATGGCGAAATAGTGGAAGTTGAAGCACAGGTTCGGCGTCACGTACTCGTTCGGCGCCTGCTCGTGCGGCAGCACGATGTTGAGCCCGATCGACACGCCGCCGGCCTCCTCGGCGCCGCGGTTGCCTGCCTCCATCACGCCCGGCCCGCCGCCGGTGGTGACGACGAATTCGCGGTTGCCCGTGGCGATGGACTTGCGGGTCATCGCCTGCGCGAAGAGCCGCGCCTCCTCGTAGAAATGCGACAGCTCGGCCAGCGTCTGCGTGCGCGCACTCGCCTTCTCGGCGGGCGAGGGGATTCGTGCCCCGCCGAAGAGCACGATGGTGCTCTCGATCTGGCGCTCGTCGAGTTCGAGCTGCGGCTTCAGCAGCTCGAGCTGCAGCCGCACCGGGCGCAGCTCCTCGCGGCACAGGAAGGCCTCGTCGGCAAAGGCGAGGCGGTAGGACGGGGCGCGCGTCTGCGGCGTGTCGGGGATCTGCTCGGCAGTCCTGCGGTCACGTCCCGCGTCGCGGAAGATGGAATGGCGTTCGTCGTTCATGTCGGCCGTCCTTGTTCTGCTCAGAGTCCAAATATAGCGTGCCGGGCGGCAAGAGCAGCAAGGGAAAACGAAGATGGATTGGAAAGCCGAGATCGCGACCGCCGCGGAACGCAGCGCCGCCCACGTGCAGCGCACGCCGGTGATGCGCAGCGCGGTGCTGTGGAGCCGCCCGGTCGAGCTGAAGCTCGAGCAATTGCAGCACACCGGCAGCTTCAAGGCGCGCGGCGCCTTCAACACGCTGCTGAGCCTGCCGGTGCCCGCCGCCGGCGTCGTCGCGGCCTCCGGCGGCAACCACGGCGCCGCCGTGGCCTATGCGGCGACCCGACTCGGCCACCGCGCGCAGATCTTCGTCCCCGAGATCGCCGGCCCCGCCAAGATTGCCCTGATCGAGCGCACCGGGGCCGCGCTCACCGTGGTGCCCGGCGAATATGCCAACGCGCTGGAGCAGGCCCGCGCCTACGAGGCCGAGACCGGCGCGATGCAGGTCCATGCCTATGACGCCCCCGCGACGCTGGCCGGGCAGGGCACTTTGATGCGCGAATGGGAGCAGCAGGGGCTCGAGGCCGACACGGTGCTCATCGCGGTGGGCGGCGGCGGGCTGATCGGCGGCGCGCTCGGCTGGCTGCAGGGCGCGCGCCGCGTCGTCGCGGTCGAACCCGAGCAGGCCCGCACGCTCGATGCCGCGCTCGAAGCCGGCCGGCCGGTCGACGTCGAGGTCTCGGGCGTCGCCGCCAACGCGCTCGGCGCCCGGCGCATCGGCAGCCTCTGCTTCGATCTGGCGCAGAGGCACCTCGCGCGGCGGGTCACCGTCACGGACGCCGCGATCACCGAGGCGCAGCGCGCGCTCTGGCAGGCGCACCGGCTGCTGGTCGAGCCCGCCGGCGCCACCGCGCTCGCCGCGCTGCGCTCGGGCGCCTACCGCCCCGAGCCCGGAGAGCGCGTCGCCGTGCTGCTCTGCGGCGGCAACATCGCGCCCGACCCGCTGGGCTGACCCGCGCCCTTCTTCTCTTTCAAAATACGCCGGGGGGAGGCCGCGCATCGCGCGGACGGGGGGGCAGCGCCCCCCTCCCCCTCACTCTCCCGCGCAGGTCAGCGGATCACCTGAAGCGCCCGCCGCGCTCGAGCACCTCGATCTGGTAGCCGTCCGGGTCCGCCACGAAGAAGAACCGCGCCACCACCTCGCCGGCCGGGGCGAAGTCCACCAACTTGCGCGGCGCGAGGCCGGCGGCGGTGAGCCGCGCGTGCTCTGCGTCGAGATCCGCGACCGACACCGCGAGATGCCCGTAGCCGTCGCCGAGGTCATAGGGCTCGGTCCGGCCCTTGTTCACCGTCAGCTCGAGCTCGAAGCCGCTTTCAGGAGCGCGCAGGTAGATCAGCGTGAACTCGGGGAAATCCAGCCGGTCCGCCACCGTCAGCCCGAAGGCCACATCGTAGAAGGCCAGCGAGCGCGCCTCGTCGAGCACGCGGATCATGCTGTGGATGGGTTTTGCCACGGGTTTCTCCTGTCCTTGGCATGGCTGCGGGAACCGCGGCCATGGTTCGCATTGTCGCGGCGGCACCCTGCCGCTATAGGGCAGTAAACCCGGACGACAGGAGACGCAAATGTCCAACGCCCAGCTCGAAGCCGCCATCGAAGCCGCCTGGGAGGCGCGCGACACGATCACCCCCGCAACCACCGGAGACTCCCGCGAAGCCATCGAGGACACGCTGAACGCCCTCGACAGCGGCACGCTGCGCGTGGCGGAGAAACAGGCGGACGGCAGCTGGCACGTCAACCAGTGGGCCAAGAAGGCCGTGCTGCTGGGCTTCCGGATCAAGGACATGGAACAGCACGACGGCGGCCCGCAGGGCGGCGGCTGGTGGGACAAGGTCGACAGCAAGTTCAAGGGCTGGGGCGACAACCAGTGGAAGGCCGCGGGCTTCCGCGCCGTTCCGAACGCCGTCGTCCGCAAGTCGGCCTACATCGCGCCGGGCGTGGTGCTGATGCCCTCCTTCGTCAACCTCGGCGCCTATGTCGACAGCGGCACCATGGTGGACACCTGGGCGACGGTCGGCTCCTGCGCACAGATCGGCAAGGGCGTGCACCTCTCGGGCGGCGTCGGCATCGGCGGCGTGCTCGAGCCCATGCAGGCCGGCCCGACCATCATCGAGGACAACTGCTTCATCGGCGCGCGTTCCGAGGTGGTCGAGGGCGTGATCGTCCGCGAGGGCTCGGTGCTCGGCATGGGCGTCTTCCTCGGCCAGTCGACCAAGATCGTCGACCGCGAGACCGGCGAAGTGATGTACGGCGAAGTGCCGCCCTACTCGGTGGTCGTCGCGGGCTCGATGCCCTCGAAGAACGGCGTCAGCCTCTACTGCGCCGTCATCGTCAAGCGCGTCGACGAGAAGACCCGTTCCAAGACCGGCATCAACGAGCTGCTGCGCGACTGATCGCGCGGGGCCACTGTGCCCCGGTCACGCAAACATCCCGAGGGGCGCCCCGTGCGCCCCTTTCGCTTTTGAGCCCCCTCTCCCGCACGCGCCCGCAGGAACCGATTGCCCCGCCGGATCGTTCACCCCGGACGGAAAACCAAAGTCAGGGGTACGCACCATGGGTCTCGGAATCATTGCCTCCATCATCGTCGGCGGGCTCGCCGGCTGGATCGCCTCGATGATCATGAAGGCCGATACCGGCATTCTGACCAACATCATCCTCGGGATCATCGGCGCCGTGGTGCTGAACCTGATCCTGTCGCTGGTCGGCATCTATGCAGCCAACACCTGGATCCCGCAGCTGATCGTCGGCATCATCGGGGCCAGCCTGCTGATCTGGGGCTACCGCCGGCTTCGCTGAGCTCCGCCCATCGCACGCACTCGGGGCCCGTGCGGCACACGCCGCAGGGGCCTTTCCCATGAGCCGGCATCGCGGCCTTCGCTTGACAGCGGCGCGCGGCTTGCCCATTGCGGACGGCAACCATCGCGGAGCGAAGAACATGGGCAAGAAACCCTCTAAACAGCAGGTCTACACGCTTCTGGTCGAAGTCGGCCGCAAGGAGGGCGACGGCCTGCCCAAGGGCGCGACCGGCGCCGGGCTGCTCTGCTACGCCTCGGGCGTGGACGAGGCCGAGGCCGTGCGCGAGACCGTCGCGATCCTCAAGCAGGCCGACATGAACCCGCTCGACGTGACCGGCTACGGCAACGAGGAAGAGCGCGTCGCGCAGGGCATGGATATCGACGACGCCGAGCGCGAGCTGATGGCCCGCGCCCTCGAGGAGAACTCGGTCATCGTCGCCCAGGTCACGCCCTTCTACGACGATGACGAGGACGAAGACGACGAGGAGTGATCCCGCTCAGCCGGGGATGATCTCGAACTTCATCACATCCACCATGCCGCGATCGGTGATCTTCAGCGCGGGGATCACCGGCAGCGCAAGGAAGGCGAGTTGCAGGAAGGGCTCCTCCAGCGTCACGCCCAGCGAGCGCGCCGCGGCGCGCAGCTCGACCAGCCGGTCGCGCACCTCCTCGAAGGACAGCAGGCTCATCAGCCCCGCCACCGGCAGCGCCAGCTCGGCGAGGATCCTGCCCTCTGCCGCCACCACAAAGCCCCCCTCGATCTCGGCCAGACGGTTCGACGCCAGCGCCATGTCGGCGTAATCCGCGCCGACGCAGGCGATGTTATGATGGTCGTGGCAGACCGTCGAGGCGATCGCGCCCTTCTGCAGCCCGAAGCCCCGCACGAAGCCCGTGGCAATGTTGCCGTTCTTGCCGTGTCGCTCGACCACCGCGATGCGGATGAGGTCGCGCGCGATGTCCGGGGCCTTGTCGCCGTTCTCGATCACCACGGTCTCGTGCAGGTGATCGGTGAGGATCTGCCCCTCGCGGATGCCGATGACGTCGGTCTCCTCGCGGTTGGCGGTGGCGCGGAAGCTCTGCGCGTCGAGCCTCGGCGCACGCACCGAGTCGCGCCCCACCTCGGGAAGGGTCCGGCGCGCGGCGAAGGCCGCGTCCTCCACCACCACGCCACCCGCCAGCACCAGCTGCGCATGGCAGCCCTCGAGGCTGTCGATGGCGACGATGTCGGCCCGCTTGCCCGGCGCGATCATCCCCCGGTCCTTCAGCCCGAACGCCTCCGCCGCCGAGAGCGACGCGGCGCGGTACGCGGCCAGCGGCGGCGTCCCGAGCGCGATCAGGGTGCGGATCATGTAGTCGAGATGCCCGTGCTCGCCGATGTCGAGCGGGTTCCGGTCGTCGGTGCAGAGGCACATGTAGGGCGAGGTCCGCTCGGTCAGCAGCGGCTGCAGCGCGTGCAGGTCCTTGCTGACCGACCCCTCGCGGATCAGCACCCGCATCCCCTTGCGCAGCTTCTCGAGCGCCTCGGTGGCGCTGGTCGCCTCGTGCTCGGTGCGGATGCCGGCGGCGACATAGGCGTTGAGATCGCGCCCCGAGAGCAACGGGCAATGCCCGTCGACGTGCCTTCCCTCGAAGAGCTTCAGCTTCCGCATCGCCTCGGGGTCGCGGTGGATCACCCCCGGGTAGTTCATGAACTCGGCCAGCCCGATGCCCGAGGGATGGCCCATCAGCGCGGCGATGTCCTCGGCCAGCAGCTCGGCGCCGGCGGTCTCCATGTGGGTCGAGGGCACGCAGGACGACAGCTGCACGCGGATGTCCATCAGGGTATGCGCCGACGCCTCCTGGAAGTAGCGGATGCCCGCCGCGCCGATCACGTTGGCGATCTCGTGCGGGTCGCAGATCGCGGTGGTGACCCCGCGCGGGGTCACGCAGCGGTCGAACTCGAAGGGCGTGACCAGCGAGCTTTCGATGTGCAGGTGTGTGTCGATGAAGCCCGGGACGAGGATCGCGCCGCCGACGTCGATCTCGCGCCGCCCCTCGTAGCTTTCGAAGACCCCCACGATCGTGTCGCCGCAGATCGCCACGTCACCCGCGATCAGCTCGCCGGTGATCAGGTCGAGGATCCGCCCGCCCTTCAGCACCAGATCCGCCGCCTCGTCGCCGCGTCCCTGCGCGATCCGTGTCTCGAGCTGTGCCATGCCTGCCTCCGCCTTCCGGTCCTGCTGTTCTCTGCCCCGGAGCCTGCCACAGGCCGCGCCCGGAAGGCGAGGGGTCTTGCGCCCAGCCCGGTTGCAAAGCATTGGCAAAAGGCGCTTAGTTGCGCGCATAAAAATCAACAGGGGACCTGATCATGACCATTTCCCGCCTCGCGCTGATCGCCGCGCTGGCCACCGCCGGTGCTGCCGGTACCGCCCAGGCCGACTGCGACTCCATCACCTTCTCCGATGTCGGCTGGACCGACATCACCGCCACCACCGCCGCGACCACGGTCGTGCTGAAGGCGCTCGGCTACGAGACCGACATCAAGGTGCTCTCGGTGCCGGTCACCTACACCTCGATGGATCGCGGCGACGTCGACGTGTTCCTCGGCAACTGGATGCCCACCATGGAGGGCGACATCGCCCCCTACCGCGAGAAGGGCAGCGTCGACACCGTGCGCGCCAACCTCGAGGGGGCGAAGTACACGCTCGCCACCAACGCCGCCGGGGCCGCGATGGGAATCAAGGACTTCGCCGACATCGCCGCCCATGCGGATGACCTCAAGGAGACCATCTACGGCATCGAGCCCGGCAACGACGGCAACCGCCTGATCCTCGACATGATCGCGGCCGATGCCTTCGGGCTGAAGGACTTCGACGTCAAGGAAAGCTCCGAGCAGGGGATGCTCGCGCAGGTCGACCGCGCCTCGAAGCGCGACGAGCCGATCGTCTTCCTCGGCTGGGAGCCGCACCCGATGAACGCCAACTTCGACCTGACGTACCTCTCGGGCGGCGACGACTGGTTCGGCCCCGATTTCGGCGGCGCCACGGTCTACACCAACACCCGCGCCGGCTATGTCGCGGAATGCCCCAATGTCGGCAAGCTGCTGACCAACCTCGGATTCTCGTTGCAGATGGAAAACGAGATCATGGGCGCGATCCTCAATGACGGCACCGACCCCGACAAGGCGGCCACCGCCTGGCTGAAGGCCAACCCGGGCGTTCTGGACGGCTGGCTCGACGGCGTGACCACCCGCGACGGCGGCGATGCCAAGGCCGCGGTGACCGCGGCGCTCGAGTAAGCTGCGACCTGAGCCCCGGCACCCCGCCCGAGTCCGGCGGGGTGCCGGGGAACAATTCAATTTAGATACATTTTCCGATCCGGCCCCGGCCGGCGGTTCAGCAAGATTTCATCACTCCCGCGCCAGATGTCCCGAGGATGCCCCACTGGACGGAGTCGACCATGAGCCTGCGACTGATGCTTCTCGGCGCCCTGGGGCCGCTGCTTGCACTTGTTCTCTACTTTTCCGGGCAGGAAATCCTGCGGCTGAGCGACAATGCCGAAACGCTCGAACGCGTCGCGCGGATCGCGGCGGAGACCGAGGCATTGTCTGACCTCATTCATGAAGTTCAGAAGGAGCGTGGCTATTCCGCCGGGTTCACCTCGTCGCGCGGCAGGAACTTCGCCGCCGACCTGGCGCACCAACGCGAGGCCACGGACGCCCTTCTCGCCCGTTTCAGCGACAGGATTCCCGAAACCGAGATGGCCGCCGCCGAGCCGATGGCCGCCGCGCACAAGGAGCTTGCCGCGCTGGCGGAAACGCGCGCTCAAATCGACCGTTTCGCCCTGACCGTGCCGCAACTGGCCGGGTATTACACCCGCCTCGTCGATCTTCTGCTCTCCGCGGGGGGCCAGATGCGCGACATCGCGCGCTCGCCGGCGACCGGGGCGCTGATGGAGGCGCATGAAGAGATCGGCTTTGCCAAGGAGGCCGCCGGGCTGGCCCGGGCCATGGGAGCCACGGGCCTCGGAACCGAGAATTTTCCGCCGCAAATTCACCGCCGGTTCATGGAACTCACGGCGCGCGAGAACGCCTACTTGTCGCGCGCAGCCAAGGTCCTTCAGGACGCCAAGATGATCGAGGATCTTCACGCCAGCCCGGCCGCGAAGGCACTTGCCCCAATGGTCGAGACCATTGGGTCCCTCCCCTATGGCGGCGCGCGCGGGGCGCTCACCGCACCCGACTGGTTCGCCGCCTCGACAGCATGGATCGACGCGCTGCGGGCGCTCGAGACAAGGCTCAGCGGCGAAACGGCCGCACTGGCACTCTCCACCGCCGATACCGCGCGGCGCGTCCTGCTGATCACCGGCGCGCTGACCCTGCTTGCCGCGCTGACCCTGACCGGCTTTGCCATCGGCGTGGCCGAGTTCGTCACCCGCCGGCTGGGACGGCTCAGCTTGGTGATGATGGAATTCGTCGAGGGGCGGTTCGAGGCCTGGGTGCCCTACATCCACAGCCGCGGCGAGATCGGGCGCATGGCCCAGTCGATCTACCGCTTCAAGCAGCTCTCCCGCGCGGCGATCGAGAAGCGCGCCGAGGACGAGGCGCAGCTCAATGCCCGCCACCAGCAGGTGGTCGACCTGGTCACCGAGGGGCTCAACGGCCTGGCCCGGGCAGACCTGACGCTGCGCTTCGACGAGCCGCTGGCCGAGGAATACGATGCGATCCGAAACGATTTCAACACGGCGACGTCCCGGCTGCGCGAGGTGATGCGCGCCGTCTCTGGCACCGTCGGCGAGATCGAGCAGCGCTCGCGCGGGATGCGCAGTTCCGCCGCCGACCTCGCCGACCGCACGACCACACAGGTCGCGACGATCAGCAACACCGCCGAGACCGTCTCGGGCCTCACCAGCACGCTGGCCGAGACGAATGGCGCGCTCAAGGACGTGAAGGATCTCGCCGACGAGGCGAAGGGACGCGCCGACCGCTCCGGCGAGGTGGTGCGCAAGGCAGTCGCGGCCATGGACCGGATCGCCGAAAGCTCGGGGCGGATCGCCCAGATTACCGCGGTGATCGAGGACATCTCGTTCCAAACCAACCTGCTGGCACTCAATGCCGGCGTCGAGGCCGCCCGCGCCGGCGAATTCGGCAAGGGCTTCGCCGTGGTCGCGATGGAGGTTCAGGGGCTCGCCAGCCGCTCCGCCGATGCCGCGCTCGAGATCAAGGAACTGATCGAGGAAAGCGCCCGCGAGGTCAGCGGCGGCGTGAGCCTCGTCGGTGAAACCGGCGAGGCGCTGCAGGCGATCCTCGAGCAGATCCTCCGTGTCGACGAGGTGCTCTCGAACATCAGCGCCGCCGCCGAGGCACAGAGTCGCGAATTGCAGGGCGTGAACAATGCCATGATCCAGCTGCGCGATCTCACCTCGCAGAACACCGAGGTCGCCGACGCCAGCCGCGACGCCTCGACCGAGCTTGCCGAGGGCGCGCAGCGTCTCTCGGCGCTGGTCAGCGAGTTCGACCTGGGCGGCGCCGAGCGGGCTCCCGCCTCGGTGGGCCGCGCCGCGTGACCCGGCGCTCCCTTCGCGGGCGCCGCATCTGCCGTTCGCAAGCTGGAAACGCCGTGACGACGGCCCTCGGAGCCGCCGTCACAACCTCAGCGGATCAGTGCCTTGATCGCCGCCGCATGGGCGGGGTCCGCGGCGAGCGTGTCCTCGGCCAGCGCGCGCACCGTGGCCAGCAGATCCTCGGGCGCGACGATCCGGTCGATCAGCCCCCAGCCCTGCGCCTCCTCCACCGGAACCTTCTGCCCGGCCATGAGGATCATCTTCGCCCTCGCGGGTCCGACCAGGGCCGCCAGCCGCGCCGGGTCCGACGGCTGCGGCAGGAAGCCGAGCTTCATCACCGGGTAGAAGACCTTCGCCCCCGGCACGGCGATGCGCAGATCGCAGGCCAGCGCCATGCCCATGGCTCCCCCGGCGAGCGTCCCGTTGAGCGCACAGATAGTCAGCCCCGGCAACGCCGCGATCGCGCCCGACAGCCGCTCCCAGAGCGGCGAGGTCGCGAGCCCCGCCCGCGCCGCCTCGAGATCGGCACCGGCCGAGAACACCTTGCCGGTCCCAGTAATCACCAGCACCTGTGCCTCCTGCGCCGCCTCGGCGAACTCGCAGAGACGCTCCAGCATCTCCGGCGTCAGGGAATTCGCCTTCTCGGGACGGTCGATCACCGCCAGCCAGTAGCCGCCGTCCTGCGTGAGTGTGATCATGCGACGCCGATCGCCCTGCGCACTGCCTCGTCGCGGAGCGAGATCTCGCCACCGAGATGCGCATCCGTCTCGGGCCCGCACATCCAGAGCAGCGCCTTCGCCACCCACTCGGGGGGAATATGATCTTCCCATTCCAGCTCGCTCACGGGGTTGACGCCCGAGGCCTTGATCGTGCGCTGCATCTGCGTCGCCACCGTGCCGGGCGAAAGCGAGATCGCCCTGATGCCGCGCGCGCGGAACTCGGCATCGGCCATGCGGGTGAGCATCAGCGCCCCGGCCTTCGACGCGCAATAGGCCGACCAGCCCTCGAGTGGCTGATGCGCCGCGCCCGATCCGATGGTCAGCACCGTGCCGCCCCCGGCCGCCAGCATCAGCGGCAGCGCCGCGTGCATGCCGTGGTAGACGCCCTTGAGGTTGATGTCGATCACCTGACCCCAGGCACCCGGATCGGCCCCCGCGAGCGGCGCGATCGGCTCGATCACCCCGGCATTGTTGATCAACACGTCGATCCGCCCGAAGGCCGAGACGCAGGCCTGCACCGCCTGGTCCACTTCCCAGTAGCGCGAGATGTCGCAGGGGATGGCGATCGCCTTCGGCCCGATCTCGCCCGCGAGCTCCGCCACCGCCTCGCGACCGCGTGCCACCAGCGCCACGTTGGCCCCCGCCTGCGCAAAGAGTCGCGCCGCCGCGGCACCGATCCCCCGGCTCGCACCGGTGATCATCACGGTTTTCCCAGTCATATCCATGGATTGCCCCATCGTTTGCCCAGTCTCACCCTTGGTAAACACTGACCTATCTCCGGTCCAGCCTCTTGACCCGGGGCGGCGGGAAGGCGAACTCTACGTCATTGAGTGCGGCCCAGGGCGGAAAGGATTGAAAATGAGATATTTGACCGGGATCATCGGGGCCGGCGCGGCAGCGCTGATCCTGTCTCCCCCCGCCCGGGCCGACGTCACCCCCGCGCAGGTCTGGGACGACCTCGCGACCCTGCTCAAGGGCGTGGGCTACGAGGTCTCGGTCACCGAGAGTGCCGCCGGCGGCAACCTGATGCTGGGCGACCTGACCCTGCGCATGGCCATCCCCGAGGCTGAGGGCCAGGCGGCCGGCGACGTCACCATCGGGCTCGCGGACATCACGCTCGAGGATCTCGGCGACGGCACGGTGGGGCTGCGCCTGCCGAACCCGATGCCGATCGGCATCACGGTCACCGAGGAGGGCACCGATCCCATCGAGATGACGCTTGAGCTGACGCAGGAGGCGCTCGGCCTCATCGCCTCGGGCGCGCCCGGCGCGCTCGACTACACCTACAGCGCCGAGGCAACGCGGCTCGACCTCGTCCGCCTCGTCGCCGAGGGCGAGGAACTGCCGCGCGACGTGTTCAGCGCCACCCTCTCCACCGGGCCGCTCTCGGGCAGCTCGACGGTGGTCACCGCGGAGGGCAAGCGCCGCTACAGCCACAGCTACGAGACCGACGAGCTGCGCTACGACATGGCGGGCAGCGACCCCGAGCAGCCGAATTCCACGGCGCAGATCTCGGGCCGGCTGGCCGGGCTGACCAGCAAGGGCGAGTCGGTGCTCTCCGAACCCGCCCCGGGGGCGGATCCCGCCGCGATCATGGGCGCCGGCTTCGAGGGCAGCGGCCGCGTCGCCTTTGCCAGCGGCCAGACCAGCTTTGCCTTCACCGACGGCGCCGAGACGACGACCGGCAGCAGCAGCTCGCAGGGCGGCGCGCTGGAGGGCTCGCTCGACGGCACGCGCATGAGCTACGCGCTGAACCTCGACGCGCTCAACTACGAGGCCGAGGGCGGCAGCCTGCCCTTCCCGGTGAGCGCCGCGATCGAGCAGATCGGGCTGAACCTGTCGATGCCGCTGGCCAAGGCCGACACGCCGCAGGACATGGGCTTCGGCGTGACGCTCGGCGGGCTGACGCTGTCGGACGCGATCTGGGGCATCTTCGATCCGGGTGCCACGCTGCCGCGCGATCCGGCGACGCTGGCGCTCGACATCTCCGGCAAGGTGACGCCGCTGGTCTCTGTCTTCGATCCGGCGGGCCTGACCAAGCTCGAGGAGGAGGACACCGCGCCGGTCGAGCTCAACGCGCTGAAGCTGAACAGCCTGACCCTCTCGGCCGCCGGGGCCAAGATCACCGGCCAGGGCGACTTCACCTTCGACCAGGCCGACACCGAGAGCTTCGGCGGCATGCCCGCCCCCGAGGGTGAGGTGAACTTCTCGCTCACCGGGGCCAACGGGCTGATCGACAAGCTGATCACCATGGGGCTGCTGAGCCAGCAGGATGCCATGGGCGCGCGGATGATGCTGGGCATGTTCACCGTGCCGGGCGCCGATCCCGACACCCAGACCTCGAAGATCGAGGTGAACGGCCAAGGCCAGATCCTCGCCAACGGCCAGCGGATCAAGTGATCCTCAACGGGACAGGGCGGATGGATCCATCCACCCTGTCCCGGACCCGGCACCCAAATCCCTTCGAAGGGATTTGCAAGCTCCTTCGAAGGAGCTTGTCCCAGTCAGACGTGTCTCACTTCGCCATGAGATCCGGCAGCTCGCCGGTGAGCCCCGCCGCCTCGCGCACGAAATTGCGGCGCAGCCCGGGCATGCCCTGCACCAGCGCCATGCCAAGATCACGCCCGGCCCGCAGGATCGGGTTGTCGTTCGAGAAGAGCCGGTTGAAAAGATCGGTCGCCGCCGCCAGCGCCGCCGTGTCGAAGCGCCGCCAGCTCTGGTAGCGCGCCAGCACCTGCGGCGAGGCCACGTCCTCGCCCCGGCGCTGCGCATGGGCCAGCACATGCGCCAGCGCCGCCACGTCGCGCAGCCCGGCGTTGAGCCCCTGTCCGGCGATCGGGTGCATGCCATGCGCCGCGTCGCCCACCAGCGCCAGCCGCTCGGCGACGAAGGCATTGGCCAGCGTCAGCCCCAGCGGGTAGGTGTAGCGCGGCCCGGCAAGGGTGATCTCGCCGAGGAAATCGCCGAAGCGCGGGCGCAGCACCTGCAGGTACTCGTCATCCGGCAGCGCGTGGATGGCGCGGGCCAGCGCGTCCTTCTCGCTCCAGACGATCGAGCTGCGGTTGCCGGTCAGCGGCAGGATCGCCAGCGGACCACTCGGCATGAAGAACTGGTGCGCGACACCCTCATGCGGCAGCTCGTGGGCGATGGCGCAGACCAGCGCCGTCTGCCCGTAGGTCCAGCCCATGCGCCGGATGCGCGCGCGCGCCGCCGTGCCGCTGCTGCGCCCGTCGGCGCCGACCAGCAGCCGCCCGCGCAGCGTGCCGCTATCCGCCAGCGTCACCGTCACGCCCGAGACATCCACCTCCTGCGCAATCACCGTCGAGGCGGCGCGATGGGTGATCAGCGGCTCGGCCCCCATGGCCTCGAGCAGCGCACGGCGCAGGAAACGGTCCTCGACCATGTGGCCCATGGGCCCTTCCTCGATCTCGGCCGAGGCGAAATCGAGCCCGAGAAACACCTCCGCCTCGCCGACGCGCCCGTCGGTGACGCGGATCGCGGTCATCGGCTGGGCATTCGGCGCGAGCCGGTCCCAGAGCCCGAGATTGGCCAGCAGCCGCACCGAGGCGAGGGCCAGCGCATAGGCGCGGCCGTCGAAGCCGGGCTCGGCCCGCGTCTCGGCGGGCAGGGCGTCGATGACGGTGGCGCTGAGCCCGGCCCTGGCCGCCGCCAGCGCGAGGGCGGGCCCGTTGAGACCGCCGCCGATGATGAGCAGATCGCTGTCCTGTGTCATGGGGCGTACTATGGTCCTGCGACCGGGATTGTCCATGCGCCTGCGTGCCGCTACCGTCGCGCCGACCGAAAAAAGGAAAGCGGCCCAAAAGAATGGAAAGCGGCATGACGGACTGGACAGGCAAGAGCGCGGCGGAACTGGGACGGGCGATCGGCAGGGGCGAGGTCGACCCGGTCGAGCTGGCGCAGGCATATCTCGAAAAGATCGCGGCGCACCCGCTCAAGGATCGCATCTACGCCCGGGTGACGCCCGAGCGCGCGCTGGCCGAGGCGAAGGCGGCAAGCGAACGCGCCAAGACCGGCCGGCGCCTCTCGCCGCTCGACGGTGTGCCGGTCAGCTGGAAGGACCTCTTCGACACCGCCGGCGTCGCGACCGAGGCGGGCACCGCGCTGCTGAAGGGCCGCGTGCCCGAGACCGATGCCAGGGTGCTGCAGACCGCCACCGCCATGGGGCTCGTCTGCCTCGGCAAGACGCACCTGTCGGAATTGGCCTTCTCCGGCCTCGGGCTGAACCCGGTCACCGCCACCCCGCCCTCGGTCAACGATTCCGAGGCCGTGGCGGGCGGCTCGTCCTCGGGCGCCGCGGCCTCGGTCGCCTTCGGCCTTGCCGCTGCGGCGGTGGGCTCGGACACCGGCGGCTCGGTGCGCATCCCCTCGGCCTGGAACGACCTCGTCGGGCTCAAGACCACCTGGGGCCGCCTGCCGCTGGTCGGCGCGGTGCCGCTGGCCTCTCGCTTCGACACGGTCGGCCCGCTCTGCCGCACGGTCGAGGACGCGGCGCTGATGCTCGCCGCGCTGGAAGGCCGCCGCTCCCCCGACCTGACCGGCGCCACGCTGGAGGGTGTCCGCCTTGCCGCGCTCGACACCATCGTCATGGACGGGCTGCGCCCCGAACCCGCCGCCGCCTACGCGAGCGCGCTCGAACGGCTCAGGGCCGCCGGGGCCGAGATCGTGCCGATCGACGTGCCCGAGGTCGCGATCCCCATGGGCGACGCCGCGGTGCTCTACACCGCCGAGGCCTGGGCCACCTGGGGTCCTGACATCACCGACCGCGGCGATCTGATGTTCGCGCCGATCCGCGAGCGTTTCGAGGGCGGCAAGGCCTTTACCGCGGCGCAATACATCACCGCCTGGGACCGGATGATGAAGGCCCGCGCCGCCTGGGCCGAGGCCACCGCCGGCTTCGACGCCGTGCTCTGCCCGACCGCGCCGAACCTGCCGCCCAAGGTCGACAGGCTGCTGAGCGATGACGAGTACTACGTCACCGAGAACCTGCTCACCCTGCGCAACACCCGCGTCGGCAACGTCATGGGGCTCTGCGTCACCACGCTGCCCACGGGCACACCGAGCTGCGGCATCTCGCTGATGGCCGCGCCGATGGCGGAAGACCGGCTGCTGCGGCTCTCGGCCGCGGCCGAGGCGGCGCTGGCCTGACCCGGCACCGCGACAACGAAAGGCAGGCCGTCCCCCCGGCCTGCCTCCCCCTCCTGCCCTTTCATCTTTCCCTAAATACTCCCGCCGGAGGCGCTTCGGCTCAGCCGCAGCGCAGGTAGGTCAGCGGCTCCGGGATCGCCCCCTCGCCGCTCTCCTGCCGCACCAGCGTGTCGCCCTTCGCGACCAGCACCATGTCGCGCTGCCAGCTCATCCCCTCGCCGGTCATGTCGAAGGCGGCCTCGAGCCGCTCCTCCGACCGGTCGGTGACCGCGCCCAAGACCGCACGGGATTCGTAGAAGACGAGCGTGTCCTCCTTCACCTCCATCAGCCCCTTGGCGTCGCCCCTGGTCGAGGTGCAGTCGGCGGGCACCAGCCCCCAGCGGCCCTGCATGGCCTCGGGAATGCCGGCCTGCGCGGCATCGGTAGGGTCGGGCCCGTCCTGCGGAAGGCAGGCTGCGGTCAGGGCCAGCGCGGCGAGCGCGGCCAGCGGAGCGGGGTGTCGAAGCGTCCATGTCATGAAAGCCAAACCTGCGGCGGCCTCACCCGGTTCCACCAAGCCGCGGCACCGGCGCGGCACCGCTCAGAGCGCCCTCAGCAGGTCGACCGTCGGCCAGCCGTCCACCGGCAGCCCCAGCTCGGCCTGCACCCGGCGCACGGCGCTGCGCGTGCCCGCCCCGAGGATGCCATCCGCCTCGCCCACGTCATGCCCGCGCGCCTGCAGCTTGCGCTGGAGCTCCTGCATCTGCGGCCCCGAGAGGCCCGGCGCCGGGGTGCCGGGATCGTAGACCGGCGCGCCCTCGAGCCGGGTGGCGAAATAGGCCGCGGTCAGCACGTAGGTGAAGCTCTGGTTCCACTCGAAGTAGACGCGGAAATTCGGGTAGGCCATGAAGGCCGGCCCGCCGCGCCCCTGCGGCAGCAGGATCGAGGCCTGCAGCCGCCCGTCATCCAGCGCCCCGTTGCGCCCAGCGATCCCGAGCCGCTCCCATTCCGCGACGCTCATCGTCGTCTCGAGCCCGCTCTGCGACCAGTCGAAATCCGCGGGCAGCGTGACCTCCTGCAGCCAGGGCTCGTTCGGTCGCCAGCCGAGGCCCGAGAGCATCTTGGCCCCCGACAGCAACGCATCGGGCACCGAGGTCTTGAGCATCACGTGCCCGTCACCGTCGCCGTCCACGCCGTTCTCTAGGATGTCGCGGGGCAGCATCTGCACCATGCCGATCTCGCCCGCCCAGGCGCCGGTGGTGCTGGCCGGGTCGAAATCGCCGTGCTCGTAGAGCGTCTCGGCGGCGATCAGCTGCGGCCGGAACAGCTCGGGCCGGCGGCAGTCATGCGCCAGGGTCGCCAGCGCGTTGGCCGTGTTGAAATTGCCCTGGTAGCCGCCGTAGTCGGTCTCGAAGGCCCAGAAGGCCAGCAGCACCCCGCGCGAGACGCCGTACTCGCTCTCGATCCGGTCGAAGACCGCATCCCATTCCTCGGCCTTGCGCCGCCCCTTGTCGAGCCGGTCCTGCGAGATCAGCTTGCGGGAAAACTCGATGAAGGGCGCTTGGAAGATGCCCTGCGCGCGGTCGGCCTTGAGCACCTTCGGATCCTGCCGCAGCCCGGAAAAGAACTTCTCCGCCCGCGCCGGATCGGCCCCCTGCGCCACCGCTTCGTCGGACACGCCGCGCAGGAAGGCGCGGAAATCGCCGCCGCAGGGCACCGGCTCCGCCTGGGCCAGGGCCGCGGCGGGCAGCAGGAGGGCGGTGAGAAAAGGCAGGATACGCATGAACACCTCGCACAAGGACTGAAGTCACCCTATCAGCCCGCGTTCCGCTGGCAACTGCACGGATTTCCCTCCGGATCACGTATCGCGGCGCGGGCGCAGGGCAAAATCTTGTGGCTTCAAACCAAAATTAATCTTTTGTTTAGGAAGCCGCCCGACAACAGGGTGGGGGGTAAAATGCGTCTCAAAAGGGCGCGAGCACGGTCAGGCGCGGACAGGAAGGGGATGTTTCCGCCGGGAGAGGATGGATGAGAGTACTTATCGTTCAAAGTGACCGGCTCCTCGCCTCGGCCTGGAGCCGCCAGCTCGAGGATGTCGGCGCCGCCGTCCGGGTGGTGGACGACCAGGACAGCGCGACGCGGGTGATGCATGACGAGCAGGTGGACGTGATCGTCCTCGATCTCATGCTCGCCTCGGGAAGCGCCCTGGCCGTGGCCGATTTCGCCTCCTACAGGCAGCCGGACTGCCGCGTGGTCTTCGTCACCGACTCGCCGGTCTTTGCCGACGGCTCGATCTTCCGCCACTGCGCCAATGCCTGCGCCTACCTGCCCACCTCGACCGAGCCGTCGGATCTCGCCGCCATGGTCGAGCATTACGGCGCGCGCTGCGCGGTCTGAGCGCGCTCAGACCGCGGCGGCCAGATCCCCGCGCCCGTGCGGCGCCTCGAGGTCGAGCACCGGCCCGATCGGCACGATGCGGTGCGGATTGATGGTGTCGTGGCTGTAGTGGTAGTGGCGCGTGATGTGGTCGAGCCGCACCGTCTCGGCGACGCCGGGCCACTGGTAGAGCTCGCGCACGTAACCCCAGAGCGCCGGGTAGTCGGTGATCCGCCGACGGTTGCACTTGAAGTGGCCGTGGTAGACCGTGTCGAAGCGGATCAGCGTGGTGAAGAGCCGCCAGTCGGCCTCGGTGACCCGGTCGCCCATCAGGTAGCGCTGGCCCGAAAGCCGCTCCTCCAGCCAGTCCAGCGTCTCGAAGAGCGGCAGCACCGCCTCCTCGTAGGCCGACTGGGTGGTGGCGAAGCCCGCCTTGTAGACACCGTTGTTGACCGTGTCGTAGATCCGCGCGTTGACCGGCTCGATCGCCGCGCGCAGCTCCTCCGGCCAGTAGTCGTCCGTGTTGCCGGTCAGCCCGTCGAAGGCCGAGTTGAACATGCGGATGATCTCGGCGCTCTCGTTCGAGACGATGGTCCCGCGCTGGCGGTCCCAGAGCACCGGCACCGTCACCCGGCCCGAGATCTTCGGATCGGCCTTGAGGTAGATGTCGCGCAGGAACGGCAGGTCGTATAGCCGGTCGCCGGTCGCTCCCTCGAAATCGGTGCGGAATTCCCAGCCTTCCGACAGCATGTCGGGATGCACCGCGCTCACCGGGATCAGCTCCTCGAGCCCCTTGAGCGTGCGGAAGATCAGCGCCCGGTGCGCCCAGGGACAGGCGTAGCTGACATAGAGGTGGTAGCGGTCCGGCTCGGCGCGGAACCCGCCCTCGCCGGTGGGACCGGCGCTGCCGTCCGCGGTGATCCAGTTGCGGAACTTCGCGGTGGAGCGCACGAACTTGCCACCGGTCTTGCCGGTGTCATACCACGTGTCCTGCCATACACCTTCGACCAGCTGGCCCATGTCGCGCGCGCTCCCTGCGGTTTCGTCCCCAAAGAGCTAGGCGAGCCGTCCCCGCAAGCAAACAGGCACAGGCGCGCAGCCCCTCCGGCATGAGCGCACATCCCGGCCACGAGGCGAGCTCAGCGCGTGCCGAACCTCTGCAGGATCCAGATCAGCAGGATCGCCCCAAGGACCGCCCCGACGAGGCCAGCCAGCGCCCCGGCCATGACGATCAGCCCGCGCAGCACCAGCCCGCCGATCAGCGCCCCGCCCATGCCGATGAGCACGGTCTGCACCACGCCGGTCTGCACCCGCATGAAGCGCGTGGCGAAGAAGCCCGCCGCCGCGCCGATGATCAGAAGCCCCAGAATGCCCATGCCAGCTCCTCGCGCCTAAGCCCCGCCCAGCACCGTGCCGGCGGGGATCCTCATGCCGCGCAGGAAGGTCTCGGCATCCTGCGCCCCCTTGCCCGCGCGCTGCGCGCGGGTGACCTGCACCGCGCCGCTGCCGCAGGCGATGGTGAAGCCGTCGTCCAGTGCCGTGCCCGGCGCGCCGCCGCCCGCGACCACGCGCGCCCCCAGCAGCTTGATCCGCTCGCCCCCGACCATGGTCCAGGCTCCCGGGAAGGGCGCAAGCCCGCGGATCAGCCGGCTGACCTCTTCCGCCGGCCGCGCCCAGTCGAGCGCCGCCTCGGCCTTGTCGATCTTCTGCGCATAGGTCACGCCCTCCTCGGGCTGTTCCTCGGGCGACAGCACGTCCAGCCGGTCGAGCGCCTCGGTGATCAGCCGCGATCCCAGCGCCGAGAGCCGGTCGTGCAGCTCGCCCGTGGTCTCCTCGATGCCGATCACGAGCGCCTCGCGCAGCAGCACCGGCCCGGTGTCGAGCCCCGCCTCCATCTGCATGATGCACACGCCCGTCTCGGCATCGCCCGACAGGATCGCCCGGTGGATCGGCGCGGCGCCGCGCCAGCGCGGCAGCAGCGAGGCATGGATGTTGAGGCAGCCCTTCGCGGGCGCGTCGAGCACCGCCTGCGGCAGGATCAGCCCGTAGGCCACGACCACCGCCACGTCGGCCCCCAGCGCGGCGAACTCGGCCTGCGCCTCGGCGCTGCGCAGGCTCACCGGGTGGCGCACCGCGAGCCCCAGCTCCTCGGCGCGGGCCTGCACCGGCGAGGGCCGGTCTTTCTTGCCGCGCCCGGCGGGCCGCGGCGGCTGGCTGTAGACGGCGGCGATCTCGTGCCCGGCCGCGACCAGCGTCTCGAGCACCGGCACCGAAAACTCCGGCGTTCCCATGAAGACCACGCGCATCGGGCAGCTCCCTTCCGTCATTCCACACAGGCCGGGCCGCGCGGCAACCTTTCGGCGCCCGCCCCTTCTTCTCTTCGACAAATGCGCAAATCCCGCCCGTGCCGCCAGCGCGGCGCCGGGCAGAGGCGCCCTTCAGCCGCGCTTCTTCGACCGGCGGATCAGCATGTCGCGCTTCACCTTGCTCAGGTGGTCGAAATACATCTTGCCGTTCAGGTGATCGACCTGGTGCTGCACCGAGGTCGCCCAGAGCCCGACGAAGTCCTGCTCCTGCATCTCGCCCGCCTCGTCCATGAAGCGCACGGTCACGCCGCGCGGGCGCTCGATCATGGCCCAGACGCCGGGCAGGTTGGGGCTGGCCTCGTCATGCGGGCGCAGCTTGACCGAGGCGTGCAGGATCTCGGGGTTGGCCATGCGCACCACCTTGCCGCGCTCCTCCGAGGCATCGACCACCGCCAGCCGCAGCATCACGCCGATCTGCGGCGCGGCGAGGCCGACGCCCGGCATCGCCTCCATCGTGTCGACCATGTCGTCCCAGATCGCGCGGATGTCGTCGGTGATCGCCTCGACCGGCGCCGCGGGGGTGCGCAGGCGCTTGTCGGGCCAGGGAATGCAGGGGCGGGCGGTCATGCGGGCGTCCTCATGCCAGGGCCTCGTAATCGGCGATCAGCGCGGCGCGCGCCTCCGCCTCCAGCCGGTCGAAATGCACCAGCCCGTCGAGATGGTCGTACTCGTGCTGCGCGACGATCGCCTCGGAGCCCGAGAGCTCGACCTCCTGCGCTTCGCCGGTAAGGTCGGTATAGGCAAGGCGGATGCGCGCGTGGCGCTCGACCAGCGCGGTCACGCCGGGGATCGAGAGGCACCCCTCGCCGCCGGTCACCCGCTCGTCCGAGCCCCAGGTGATCGCCGGGTTGATGCAGGCGCGCGGGGTCATCTCGCCGTTCTTCCAGCCCGCGTCCATGACGAAGACCCGGACCATCGCGCCCACCTGCGGCGCGGCAAGGCCGCGGCCCGGGGCGTCGTACATGGTCTCGAAGAGATCGCTGACCAGCTCCGCCACGTCCTCGACCGAGCCGACCTCGTCGCAGCGCTGCGACAGCCGCGGATCCGGCCAGCGCAGGATCGGCAGCAGGCTCAAATCCTCGCCCTCTCGCGCTTCAGCTTGACCATCTTGCGGGTGATCATCTGGCGACGGAGCGGCTTGAGGTAGTCGATGAAGAGCTTGCCGTCGAGGTGGTCGATCTCGTGCTGCACGCAGGTCGCCCAGAGCCCGTCGAACTCCTCCGTCTGCAGCCTGCCGTCGCGGTCCAGCCATTCGACCTGCACCAGCTTCGGGCGCTCGACCTCCGCATATTGCTCGGGGATCGACAGGCACCCTTCCTCGTAGACGTTGCGCTCGTCCGAGCTCGCGATGACCTTCGGGTTGAACATCACCAGCGGCCGCGGCGTCTCGCCGTCGTCGGGGCGCGTGCAGTCGAGCACGATCACCCGTTCCAGCACGCCGATCTGCGGCGCGGCCAGCCCGATGCCCGGCGCGTCATACATGGTTTCGAGCATGTCGTCGGCCAGCACGCGCAGCTCGTCCGACAGGTCGGGCACCGGCGCGCAGAGCTTCTTCAGCCGCGGATCGGGATGGATGAGAATGGGGCGTTTCATGCGCTTCATCTAGGCAAATCGGCGTCACCGCGCAAGATGCGCGGGGCTGCGACCCTTGCACTCGGGCGCCAAGCCGCTAGCGTCCGCCTGAGCACAGCGCAAACCGCAGACGAGAAAGTGACGGCCCCAGCATGAAAGACCTCTTCGACCAACCGATCGACCGCCGCGGCACCGGCTCCGCCAAGTGGGACCTGATGCAGAAGCTCTTCGGCGTGCCGCAGGAAGACGGGCTCGCCATGTGGACCGCGGATTCCGACTTCCCGACCGCCCCCTGCGTGCGCGACGCGCTGCAGGCGCAGGTCGACCTCGGCATCTTCGGCTATTTCTCGGACATCGGCCTTTACACCGGCGCGGTGCAATGGTGGATGCAGGAACGCCACGGCTGGCAGATCGAGCAGGACTGGATCGTCACCACCCACGGGCTCGGCAACGGCGTCGCCATGTGCCTCGACGTCTACACGCAGCCGGGCGACAACGTGGTGATCTTCTCGCCGGTCTACCACGAGTTCGCGCGGAAGATCCGCCGCGCCGGCCGCGTGGTCACCGAATGCCCGCTGAAGCGCGAGGGCGACCGCTACGAGCTCGACCTCGAGGACGCGCAGGCCCGGCTCACCGGCAACGAGACCATGCTGATCTGGTGCTCGCCGCAGAACCCCTCGGGCCGGGTCTGGACCGCGGACGAGCTGCGCGCCGTGGCCGAGTTCGCCGCGCGCAACGGCATGGTGCTCCTGTCGGACGAGGTGCACCACGACCTCGTCTACCCCGGCGAGACCTTCGTGCCCATGGCCGTCGCCGCGCCCGAAATCACGGACCGGCTGGTGACGCTGACCGCCGCCTCCAAGACCTTCAACCTCGCCGGGCAGCGGGTCGGCTCGCTGACCATCTCCGATCCGGCGATGCGCAAGGCGATGCAGGACCGGCTCGAGGCGCTCGACAGCAAGCCCAACGCGCTCGGCATGATCATGACCGCCGCCGCCTATTCCCCCGAGGGCGCGCAATGGGTTGACGCGCAGGTCGCGCACCTGGACCGCAATCGCGCGATCTTCGACGCGGCGGTCAATGCGATCCCCGGGCTGCGCTCGATGCCGCTGCAGGCGACCTACCTCGCCTGGGTGGATTTCTCCGGCACCGGCATGAGCTTCGAGGAATTCAACGCCCGGGTGCGCGACATCGCGAAGATCGCCGCCAGCCCGGGCCCGGATTTCGGCGCCGGCGGCGAGAGCTTCCTGCGCTTCAACCTCGCCGCGCCGCGCGCCCTCGTCGAGGAAGCCGGGCAGCGCCTGCAGAAGGCCTTCGCCGACCTGCAGTGACCCGGCGCGGGGTGCGGTCCGGCAAGGTCCGCGCCCTGCCCTTCTTCTCTTGGAAAATACGCCGGGGAGCGCGAGGGGCAGCGCCCCTCGCATCCGCCCCGCTCAGACGCGCGGCGGGCGGGACTTGTAGACCGGGATGCCCCAGCCGAAGGCGATGGCCGAGGCGCGCAGCGCGAAGGTGACCGCCGAGCAGATGATCGCGGCAAGGAAGGGCGGCAGCCCCAGCCAGGTCGCGACCAGCAGCGCGACGGCCCCGCCGAGCGCGCAGGTAGCATAGGGCTCGCCCTGCTTCAGCAGCAGTGGCACCTCGTTGGCCACGACGTCGCGCATCAGCCCGCCGAGGCAGCCCGACATCACCCCCATGACCAGCACCACGCCCCAGCTCACGCCTTCGGCCATGGCGATGCCGCTGCCGGCGGCCACGGCGACCGACAGCGCGGCGGCGTCGAGCCAGAGGATCGCCTTGGCCCGGCTTTCCAGCAGGTGCGCAGTGAAGAAGACCAGCAGCGCGGCGGCGCAGGCGATGCCGAGATAGGTGGGCTCGGCGACCCAGAACACCGGGTGGCGGTTCAGCAGCAGGTCGCGGGTGGTGCCGCCGCCGACGGCGGTGAGGCAGGCGAGGAAGGCAAAGCCCACCACGTCGAGCTGCGCCCGGCTCGCGACCAGCGCACCGGTCAGCGCGAAGATCACCACCGATGCGTAGTCGAGAAGGACGAGCGGGCTCACCTCCTCAGCCCTTGAACGGGGCCATGCCGGCCCGCGCAAGCTCGTCGGCGCGCTCGTTCTCGGGGTGGCCGGCGTGGCCCTTGACCCATTGCCAGGTCACGTCGTGGCGGCGCTGCGCCTCGTCGAGCCGCATCCAGAGCTCGGCGTTCTTCACCGGCTTCTTGGCGGCGGTCTTCCAGCCGTTGCGCTTCCAGCCGTGGATCCAGCCGGTGACGCCGTTCTTCACGTAGGCGCTGTCGGTGACGACGGTGATCTTCGACGGGCGCGAGAGCGCCTCGAGCGCGCTGATCGCCGCCATCAGTTCCATGCGGTTGTTGGTGGTCTCGGCCTCGCCGCCCTTGAGCTCGCGCTCCTTGGCGACGGTCTCGCCCTCCATCGCGCGCATGAGAACGCCCCAGCCACCGGGGCCGGGATTTCCGGAGCAGGCTCCGTCGGTATATGCAAATAGGTCAGCCATGGGCGAGCACGCTAAGCCATGGCGACACGGTGCCGTCAAGCCCGCTCCCCGCGCCCCGGGTGACCGACGTGACGGAGAGACCGGCCCCGGCGAGCAGGTGCCGCAGCTCGGGCTCGGAATAGTAGCTGTAGAAGCGGCCGAGCCGGTCGCGCGCCTCGCCCTGCCCTTCCTTCAGCGTGAGCCCCAGCCGCCCGCCGGGCTTGAGCGCCCGGGCGATGGCCGCGAGGTGCCGGGGCATGTCGGCGCGCGGCGCGTGCAGCAGGCTGAAGGCGGCCCAGATGCCATCGTAGCGGTGTTCGGCCGTCAGCTCGTCGAAGCTGGCCTGCCAAGCGTCCACGCCCGGGCGCGCCGCGGCTAGGGCGACCATCTCGGGGGCGGCGTCCATCGCTTCGACGACGAAGCCCGCCCGCGCCATGTGCGCCGCCTCGAGCCCTGGACCGCAGCCGAGATCGAGCACCCGTCCGCCCGTCGGTAGCGCGGCAAGGAAGGCGGGCAACGTCGGGAAGACCTTGCCCTCGGCCATGGCCTCGTAGTCCCGCGCCCTGGCGGCGTAGACCCGGAGGGTCTCCTCGTCAGTCACCGGAGGGTCTCCTCGTCGCTCACCGCAGGGTCCTCTCGTCGGTCACAGGAACGCCTCCACCGAAAGGCAGGCCACCGCGATCACGGTCACCGGCACCCGCAGCCCCAGCCACCAGCGCGGGGCCAGGTTCCAGAGCTGGAAGGCGGCGTCGAGCAGCAACAGGCCAAGGAAGCCGAAGACGAGGTTGGTCGCCGCCGCCACCGGCCCGCCGCCGACCATGACGAAGGCCCAGAGCGCGGGCAGCACCGACAGGGCGTAGGCCACCGCAGCCTTGGCCCCGCCCGCCTTGGTGGCAAAGCCCCAGAGCACGCCCGACATGAAGGCGAGGATCACCGTGCCGTAGGAAAGCTGCAGGTAGGGCGCGACGAAACGGCTTCCGAGGTGGGCGATGGACCAGTCGTAGAGCGCGGCGTTGTAGCGGGTGGCGACCGACCACAGGAAGGGCAGCAGCCCGAGGAAGGCGAGGAAGAGCGGCGCGCGGGGAACGGAACTCATGCGCGGCTCCGCGGGCTGGTGTGGCGGGGCATGGTCTCTCCTTCGGCACGTGAACTGGCCGCAAGCTTCCCGATCGCCCCGCCCCTGTCAACGGGCGGGCCCGGAGCCGGGATCAGCCGGCCGTGACGCGATGCCCGGCGGCCACGAGCAGCGCCTCGGCCCTGCCGAGCTGCGCGCCGTTCACCAGCAGGTAGTCGCGCAGGAAGGTCGACAGGACAAAGACCCCGAGCCCGGCCTCCGAGAGCGGCTTCACCGCTGCCAGCACGACGCCCGGCTCGTCGAGCCCGGCCAGCGTGTCGACCCGGAAGGCGCGCCAGCCGAAGCTGCCCTCGATGCCCTCGGGGACAGCGGCGGCGGGGCAGACGACCGACAGCTCGTCCGGCGCGCGGGTGACGCTGACGCAGCCTTCGCGGCCGGTCCAGTCGGGGAAATCCGCCTCCGGCGGCAGGCGCAGGATCGCGTGCTCCTGCGGCAGCAGGACGAGCGAGAGGGCCGGCAGGCTCACGCCGGCATGCGCAGCACGCGCGGCACCTTGAACTCGACGTTCTCCTGCGCGGTCTCGACCTTCTCGACGGTCATGTCGAAGCGCGCGCCGAAGGCGGCGACGACCTCGTCGATCAGCACCTCGGGAGCCGAGGCCCCGGCGGTGACGCCGACCGATCGGATGCCCTCGAGCGCGCGCCAGTCGATCTCCTCGGCGCGCTGCACCAGCTGGGCGTAGCCGCAGCCCGCCTTGCGCGCCACCTCGACCAGCCGCTTCGAGTTCGAGGAGTTCGGCGCGCCCACCACCAGCAGCGCGTCGCAGTCAGGCGCGATCGCCTTCACCGCTTCCTGCCGGTTGGTGGTGGCGTAGCAGATGTCTTCCTTGTGCGGCCCGACGATGGCCGGGAAGCGGTCGCGCAGCGCCGCCACGATGTCGACCGTGTCGTCGACCGAGAGCGTGGTCTGGGTGACGAAGGCGAGCCGTTCGGGATCGCGCACCGCGACCGATGCCACGTCGGCGACGGTCTCGACCAGCAGCACCTCGCCCTCGGGCAGCTGGCCCATCGTGCCGATGGTCTCGGGGTGGCCTTCGTGACCGATCATGATCATCTGCAGCCCGTTCTCGTGGTGGCGGGCGGCCTCGATATGCACCTTGGAGACCAGCGGGCAGGTGGCGTCGACGTAGACCATCTCGCGCCGCGCCGCCTCGGCGGGCACCGCCTTGGGCACGCCATGGGCCGAGAAGATCACCGGCCGGTCCGGCGGGCAATCCTCGAGCTCCTCGACAAACACCGCGCCCTTGTCGCGCAGCCCGTCGACGACGAACTTGTTGTGCACGATCTCGTGGCGGACATAGACCGGCGCGCCCCATTTCTCGAGCGCCATCTCGACGATCTTGATCGCCCGGTCGACACCGGCGCAGAAGCCGCGCGGCGCGGCTAGATAGAGGGTGAGCGGGGCTTTGGTCAAGGCTTTGGTCACGGCTTGGGTCACGACTTGGGTCACGGCGGCGTCTCCTGTTGCCCCAGACCTAGTGGCTCTGCGGGCGCGGGTCCAGAGGGTCAGCCGAGGGTCGCGGCGGTCAGCCAGGCAAGGATGATGTAGCGCCCGGTTTTCGCCACGGCGACGAGCAGCACGAAGAGCCAGAGCGGCGTGCGCATGATCCCCGCGACGACGGTGAAGCCGTCGCCCAGCGGTGCCCAGCTCAGCAGCAGCGACCAGATGCCCCATTTCGCATACCAGCGCTGCGCACGCTCGAGCTGCGCCTCGGTGACGGGAAACCAGCGGCGGTGGCGGAAATGCTCGAGCCCCGCGCCAAGCGCGTAGTTGACCACCGAGCCGAGAGTGTTGCCGATGCTCGCGACAAGAACCAGCGCCCAGACCGGCAGGCCGGAGCCCAGCTGCAGCCCGACGAAGATCAGCTCGGACTGGAACGGCAGGATCGTCGCGGCCCCGAAAGCCGCGACGAAGAGGCCGCCGTAACTGGCAGCCTCAGCCATCATGGGCGGCGGACCTCATCCCCACAAAATCCGCCGTCCGGTTGCTTCACCAAGGGATCAGTTCCCGTTGGCAACCTCGAAGTTGCGCTCCGCCTGCTGCTCACGCGGCGGACGACCGATCACGTCCCGGAGTTCGTCGAGCTCGATGAAGTTGTCGGCCTGACGGCGCAGCTCGTCCGCGATCATCGGCGGCTGGCTGCGGATCGTCGAGACGACCGAGACGCGAACGCCTTGGCGTTGCAGGCTTTCGATCAGCGGCCGGAAGTCTCCATCCCCAGAGAACAGCACGATGTGATCGACGCGCGGCGCCAGTTCCATGGCATCGACGGTCAGCTCGATGTCCATGTTGCCCTTCACCTTACGGCGGCCCTGCGCGTCGGTGTATTCCTTCGCGGGCTTGGTGACCATGGTGAAGCCATTGTAGTGCAGCCAGTCCACCAGCGGGCGGATCGGCGAATATTCGTCGTTTTCGAGGAGCGCAGTATAATAGAAGGCGCGCACCATCTTGCCACGGCGAACGAATTCTTGTCTTAGCAGCTTGTAGTCGATGTCGAAGCCGAGGGCCTTGGCGGCTGCATACAGGTTCGACCCGTCAATGAACAGCGCCAACCGTTCGTCCTTGTAAAACATCAAATGTCCTTTCGAGCAATCGGGTCGCCGGATCCGTGAGTGGAAAAAATGGAAAAATGGGGCGCCCAGTTATAAGAGTAAGCGTTTCGGACAGCTTTTCAAGCAGAGCAATATATGCAGAAGGATAGTGTCCCCTTGGTTTCGGACCCCAACATACTGATCGCATTGGGGGCAAACCTGCCGTCGGACGCCGGTTCCCCAAGGGAAACCCTGCAGGCTGCGCTCGCCGCGCTGGAGGGGGAGGGCTACCAGGTTGTCAAGGTCAGCAACTTCTACGCAACCCCATGTTTTCCTGCCGGTTTTGGCCCGGACTACTGCAACGCCTGCGCCCAGTTGACAGGTTCCGGCAACCCGGCCGAGATCCTTGCCGCGCTGCACCGGGTCGAGGCGCGTTTCGGACGCGAGAGAACCCTCCGCTGGGGCAGCCGGACGCTCGATCTCGATCTTCTGGCGGTTGGCGAAACCGTGATGCCGGATGAGGCAACGCAGACGCGCTGGAGGGAAATCACCGCCGACCAGCAGCAGGGGGTGACCCCGGACCGGCTGATTCTTCCGCATCCGCGCCTGCAGGACCGCGGCTTCGTGCTTGTCCCGCTGTGCGACATCGCCGCGGATTGGCGTCACCCGATCCTCGGCCGCTCGGTCCGGGAACTGTGTGACGCGCTGCCCGCGGAGGCCCGCGCGGAGGTCGTTCCAATCTGATCGAACGCTGCCGCAAGGGCGCCGCGTTTGCGCTTGTCAATCCCTCGGCATCGCGGTAGTAGTCGCATTTCTTACGGTCAACCGAAGGTGAAACGCTCATGGCCCGCGTCACGGTAGAAGACTGCGTCGACAAGGTTCCCAACCGGTTCGAGCTGGTGATGCTCGCCTCTCATCGTGCCCGCGAAGTCGCGGCCGGTGCGCCGATCACCGTCGACCGCGACAACGACAAGAACCCGGTGGTCGCCCTGCGCGAGATCGCCGAGGAAACCCAGTCCGCCGACGAGCTGCGCGAGCGCCTGATCGAGTCGCACCAGACCCAGATCGAGGTCGACGAGCCCGAAGAGGACAGCATGGCGCTTCTGATGGGTGCCGAGCAGGACAAGCCCGCCGATGACGACATGTCGGAAGAGAAGCTCCTGCGCGCCCTGATGGAAGCGCAAGGAGAGAGCTGAGAGGCTCGCTTGTAGCGGGCCAGGGTAAGGATAGGCGCCCATGATCGCGGCGGAAGACTTGGTTGCACTGGTCCGCAACTACAATCCGAAGACGAACGAGAAGCTCATCCGCGAGGCCTATGATTACGGCCTGCGGATGCACGAGGGGCAATTCCGCCATTCCGGCGAGCCCTACTTCACCCATCCCGTCGCCGTTGCCGCCATCCTCACCGAGCAGCAACTGGACGACGCGACCATCATCACCGCACTGCTGCACGACACGATCGAGGACACCCGCGCCTCGTACCAGGACGTGGCCGACCGCTTCGGGTCGGAAGTGGCGGACCTGGTGGACGGGGTCACCAAGCTGACCAACCTGCAGCTCTCGTCGTCCGAGACCAAGCAGGCCGAGAACTTCCGCAAGCTCTTCATGGCCATGTCCCGCGACCTGCGGGTGATTCTGGTCAAGCTCGCCGACCGGCTGCACAACATGCGGACGATCAAGGCGATGCGTCCCGAGAAGCAGGTGCAGAAGGCGCGCGAGACGATGGACATCTACGCGCCGCTGGCCGGCCGGATGGGCATGCAGTGGATGCGCGAGGAGCTCGAGGATCTTGCCTTCCGCGTGCTCAACCCCGAGGGGCGCGCCTCGATCATCCGCCGCTTCATCAACCTGCAGAAGGAAGCCGGCGACGTGATCCACCGGATCACCGGCGACATGCGCCACGAGCTCGAGGTGGCGGCGATCGAGGCCGAGGTCTTCGGCCGCGCCAAGAAGCCCTACTCGATCTGGCGCAAGATGCAGGAAAAGGGCATGGGCTTCTCGCGCCTGTCCGACATCTACGGCTTCCGCGTCATCACCCGCTCGGAGATGGACTGCTACCGCGCGCTCGGCGTGATCCACCAGCGCTGGCGCTCGGTGCCCGGCCGCTTCAAGGATTACATCAGCCAGCCGAAGTCCAACGGCTACCGCTCGATCCACACCACCGTCTCGGGCCGCGACGGCAAGCGCGTCGAGGTGCAGATCCGCACCCGCCAGATGCATGACGTGGCCGAGACCGGCGTCGCCGCGCACTGGTCCTACCGCGACGGCGTGCGCTCCGAGAACCCGTTCGCCGTCGATCCCGCACGCTGGATCTCGTCGCTGACCGAGCAGTTCGACGCCGAGGAGGATCACGACGAGTTCCTCGAGGCGGTGAAGCTCGAGATGTACTCGGACAAGGTGTTCTGCTTCACGCCCAAGGGCGACGTGGTGAAGCTGCCGCGCGGCGCGACGCCGCTCGACTACGCCTATGCCATCCACACCCGCATCGGCTCGGCCTGCGTCGGCGCCAAGGTCGACGGCATCCGCGTGCCGCTCTGGACCCGGCTGAAGAACGGCCAGTCGGTCGAGATCATCACCGCCGAGGGCCAGACGCCGCAGGCCACCTGGCTCGACATCGCCACCACCGGCAAGGCGCGCAGCGCCATCCGCCGCGCCCTGCGCGAGGCCGGCCGTGGCCGCTTCATCAAGCTCGGCCAGGAACTTGCGCGCTCGGCCTTCGAGCATGTCGGCAAGAAGGCCACGGACAAGGTGCTGGAAAAGGCCGCCAAGACGCTGCGGCTCGAGGATGCGGACGAGGTGCTCGCGCGTCTTGGTAGCGCGGAATTGACCACGCGCGAGGTGGTGCACGCGGTCTATCCCGATCTCACCCCGGCCGACGAGCACGAGGTCGAGATGCAGCGCGCGGTCATCGGCCTCGAGCCGGGCACCGGCTTCACCCGCGCGCGCTGCTGCCAGCCGCTGCCGGGCGAGCGGATCGTCGGCATCACCAAGCGCGGCAAGGGCGTCTTCGTGCACGCCATCGACTGCGAATCGCTGGCCCGCTACGAGGACCAGCCGGAGCGCTGGGTCGACCTGCACTGGGCCGAGGGCACGCACCCCGCGGCCTATGACCTGAGCCTCGACCTCACGGTCGGGAATGACGCGGGCGTGCTCGGGCGCATTTGCACCTTGATCGGAGAGCGCGGGGCCAATATCTCGAACCTGCACTTCATCGACCGGAAACCGGACTTCTTCAGAATCCAGATCGACGTGGAACTGAGGGATGCCGAGCACCTCCATTCGGTGATGTCCGCACTCGAAGCCGAAAGCGACGTGGCCTCCGTCAGCCGCCATCGCGATTCCTCCCTGGCGGCCATGCCTGCCGCCGCGGAATAGAAAAAAAGGGGAAGGGCGCCTTTGGTTTTCAAGCGGCGCGACAAGCGGCCAGTCTGGAGGGCCGTGCTCGAATTCTTCTGGCCGCGCGGCGGCTGGGGGCGCGCCGCCCGTTACGTCCAGTATCGTCTGCACCGCCTGCCCGACTCGCCCGAGAAGATCGCCCGCGGCATCTTTGCCGGAGTGTTCACCACGTTCACCCCGCTCTACGGGCTGCACTTCGTGGTCGCCGCGACCATCGCCTGGCTCGTGCGGGGGAACATCATCGCGGCGCTGCTCGGGACGTTCTTCGGCAATCCGCTGACCTACGTGCCGATCGGCATCGTCTCGCTGGAACTGGGGTATTTCCTGCTGGGCATCGACCGGCGCTCGCCGCACCACGCCTCGCTGCTCGACAAGTTCACCTACGCGGGCCAGGACCTCTGGCACAACATCTGCGCGATCTTCACCCAGGACACCACCGACTGGACGAACCTGCGGATCTTCTTCCACGAGGTGTTCTACCCCTACCTGATCGGCGGCATCCTCCCCGGCATCATCTGCGGGCTCATCGCCTATTACCTGTCGGTGCCGGTGATCCGCGCCTACCAGAACCGCCGCCGCGGCGCGCTGAAGAAAAAGCTTGCCGCCCTGAAAAAGAAGCAGAAAGCGGCTGACGAGGGCGGCGCGTCCGACTAGGGTCCGGCGCAGACCGACCCCCCGGAGGACATCCGATGACCACCTATGCCGGGCGCCTGAGACTGGGCGTCAACATCGACCACGTCGCCACCGTGCGCAACGCCCGCGGCAGCGCCTATCCCGACCCGCTGCGCGCCGCGAAGATCGCCGAGGAGGCGGGCGCCGACGGCATCACCGCGCACCTGCGCGAAGACCGCCGCCACATCTCGGACGCCGATATCGACGGGCTGATGGAGACGCTCTCGGTGCCGCTCAACTTCGAGATGGCCGCGACCGAGGAGATGCAGGCCATCGCCCTGCGCCACCGGCCGCACGCGGTCTGCATCGTCCCCGAGAAGCGCGAGGAGCGCACCACCGAGGGCGGGCTCGAGGTGGCGCGCGAGGAGATCCGGCTGGCGCATTTCATCGCGCCGCTGCGCGAGGCGGGTTGCCGCGTGTCGATCTTCATCGCTCCCGACCGGCCGCAGATAGAGGCCGCGCACCGCATCGGCGCGCAGGTGATCGAACTGCACACCGGCGCCTATTGCGACCTGCACGCGGAGGGCAAGTTCGACGAGCGCGATGCCGAGCTGGAGCGCCTGCGCGAGATGGCTGCCTTTGCCCATTCGCTGGGGCTCGAGGTCCACGCCGGTCACGGCCTGACCTACGACACCGTCAAGCCCATCGCCGGCTTCCCCGAGGTGGTCGAGCTCAACATCGGCCATTTCCTGATCGGCGAGGCGATCTTCCTCGGCCTCGGCCCGGCGATCGCCGAGATGCGCCGCTTGATGGACGAGGCGCGGGCGTAAGCGCCCGCCGGGCGGGGGTCAGCCCTCGCCCAGCCCTTCCTCGCGCAGCGTCTTCTTCAGCCAGCGACGGAACGCCTGCTGGTCCGGCCCCGGCACCCGGTCCGGTGCCGAGACCAGCGCGTAGCGGAACCCGGTGCGCCGGTAGCGCGGGAAGGGCATGACGAGGCTGCCCATGCGCAGCGCGTCGTGCACCAGCACCTCGAAGGCGAGAAACACCCCCAGCCCCGAGATCGCCGCGTCGAGGCACATGGCGGAATCGGGGAACTCGGGGCCCTCGCCGAGGATGTCTTCTGAAACTCCCTCCGGCCCCAGCCAGGCGTCCCAGCCGAACATCGCCGCGGGATCGCGGATGATCGGCACGCGCGACAGGTCGGCGGGCGTGCGCAGCATGCAGGCGATCTCGGGGCTGCAGACCGGCACGATGAGCTGGTCGAAGAGCGGCTCGGCCTTCACCCCCGGCCAGTCCCCCGGCCCGATGCGGATGCCGAAGTCCATGTCGGCGCGCTGCGGGTCGATGAGCCCGGTATTGATGTCGATGCGCACCTTGATGTCGGGGTGCTGGGCGTAGAACTCCTTGAGCCGCCAGATCAGCCAGCGCGTCGCGAAGATCGGCGCGACCGAGATCGTCACCACTTTGTCGCGCCGGTGCTCCAGCGCCTCGACCGCCTGGCTGACGCGGGTGAAGCCCTCGCCGAGTCGCGCCAGGAACTCCGCCGCCTCGGGGCGCACCAGCATCCCCTCGCGGGCCCTGTCGAACAGCTGCAATCCCAGCGCCTTCTCGGCGCGGGCGACCTGCTGGCTGACCGCCCCGACCGAGCTGCCAAGCTCCGCCGCGGCGCGCGACAGCGTGCCGTTCCGGGCGACCGCCTCGATCACCCGCAGCCCGTGAAGGGAATGCGCGTTCAGGCTCTTCATTCACATGAGCTAAACCCTGACATGCAGGATGTGCAATTAAATATGCGCATCGAAGGCTTATCTTTTAGCCAAACGAAAGGATACGACATGAGACAGATTCTCGAGGCCCTGTTCGGGCCGCACCACCACACCGAGCCGGTCCGCCGCGGCCCGCTCGACCACCCCGACATCGCGCGGATGAGCCAGCGCGAACTGGCCGACCTGCCGCTGCCGCGCATGGCAGAGGTCGAGACGCGCCAGCCCGCCCCCCTGCCCCGCGCCGCGCGTGGCGCCTCCGCCAGACCCGGCCTTCCGGCGCACTGCGCTTGACACAGCGGCCGCGATGGGGTTCCCCGACAGGGCGAGCAACACGGGAGCGGCCCTGCAGATGATCCTCGGAATCGGCACGGATCTGGCGAACATCGACCGGATCGAGGCGACGCTCGCGCGCTTCGGCGACCGCTTCCGCAACCGCGTCTTCACCGAGACCGAGCAGCGCAAGGCCGAACGCCGCAAGGACGTGGCCGGCACCTATGCCAAGCGATGGGCGGCCAAGGAGGCCTGCTCCAAGGCGCTCGGCACCGGGCTGCGCATGGGCATCTCCTGGAAGGACATGGCGGTGACCAACCTGCCCACCGGACAGCCGGTGATGCATGTCACCGGATGGGCGAAGGAGCGGCTCGACGCGATGACCCCGCCCGGCCACGAGGCCATCATCCACGTGACCCTGACCGACGACCATCCCTGGGCGCAGGCCTTCGTGGTGATCGAGGCGCGCCCCCTCGCGGGGCCCATCACGGCGGGGTAACGCGCGCACAAAACCCTTCGAAGGGTTTTGCAAATCTCCCCGAAGAGATTTGCCCGGCCTCAGCGCCGCCTTGACACTCACACGCGCCCCGCCCATGAAGCCAAGGAACCGAGGCACAAAGGCGGGTTTCCATGGCGAAAGAAGAGAAATCGGGCGGAATCTGGGAGACCGTGAAGACGGTGTTCTGGGCGCTGGTCATCGCGGGCGTGTTCCGCACGCTGTTCTTCCAGCCCTTCTGGATCCCGTCGGGCTCGATGAAGGACACGCTGCTGATCGGCGACTTCCTCTTCGTCAACAAGATGACCTACGGCTATTCCTATGCCTCCTGCCCGTCGATCCGGCTGGGCGCCTTCGGCATCAACATCGACGCCAAGGACATCTGCGGCTTCCTCGACGGCGACAACACCCGCCTCTTCGGCTCCGAGCCCGAGCGCGGCGACGTGGTGGTGTTCCGCCACCCGGTGAACGGCACCGACTTCATCAAGCGCGTGGTCGGCCTGCCGGGCGACCGGATCCAGGTCAAGCAGGGCCTGCTCTACATCAACGACACCCCGGTCGAGGTCGAGGCCAACGGCACCTTCACCGAGACCGCCGAGCCGCAGGGCCCGCAACGGCTGCGTCCGCGCTGCGAGAACGGCCCGGTCGGCGACGGCGGCGTCTGCGAGAAGTCGCGCTGGACGGAAACGCTGCCCAACGGCGTGAAGCATGATATCCTCAACATCGGCATGCAGGGGTCGGACAACACGCCGATCTACACCGTTCCCGAGGGTCACTTCTTCATGATGGGCGACAACCGCGACAACTCCGCCGACAGCCGCGTTCCCAACGCCGCGGGCGGCGTCGGCTACGTGCCCTTCGAGAATATCATCGGCAAGGCGACCCGCGTCATGTTCTCCTCGTCCGGCCGGTCCATGCTGTTCTTCTGGACCTGGCGGTCGGATCGGTTCTTCCACAAGATCACATGAAGCGTTCTGCCGAGATAGAAGCGCTGGAACAGCGGCTTGGCCACCGGTTCGACCGGCCCGAGCTGCTGCGGCGCGCCCTGACCCATTCGTCCATGTCCGGCCCCGGCCGCGAAGACAACCAGCGGCTCGAGTTCCTCGGCGACCGCGTGCTCGGCCTCGTCATGGCCGAGGCGCTGCTCGGCGAGGACCGCAAGGCCAGCGAGGGCCAGCTCGCGCCGCGCTTCAACGCGCTGGTGCGCAAGGAAGCCTGCGCCGAGGTCGCGCGCGAGGTCGACATCGGCGCCGCGCTGAAGCTGGGCCGTTCCGAGATGATGTCGGGCGGGCGGCGCAAGCAGGCGTTGCTCGGCGACGCGATGGAGGCGGTGATTGCCGCGGTCTACCTCGACGGCGGCTTCGACAAGGTGCGCGAGATGATCCTGCGCCTCTGGGGCGAGCGCGTCTCGACCGTCGAGCAGGATGCGCGCGACGCCAAGACCTCGCTGCAGGAATGGGCGCAGGCGCGCGGCATGACCCCGCCCGCCTACGTGGAGACTTCCCGCTCCGGCCCCGACCACGCGCCGGTCTTCACCATCGAGGTGCGCCTCGCCTCGGGCCAGAAGGCCGAGGCCACCGCGGGCTCGAAGCGCAAGGCCGAACAGGAAGCCGCCGCGGCGCTGCTGGCACAAGTCTCCGAGAATGGTTGATGCCGCCGCGCCGCGCGTGAGCGCGAACGCGACCGGCGCGGGGTTCATGGTTCTGGCCATGACGCTCTTCGCGGTCGAGGACGCGCTCTTCAAGTCGGTCGCCCCCGGCCTGCCGCCGGGCGAGGCGACGCTGATCTTCGGCCTGACCGGCGTGACGCTCTTCGTCCTGCTGACCCTGCGCGCGGGCGAGGCAGTGCTGCATCCCGCGATGCTGCGCCCGAGCCTGCTGCTGCGCACCTTCTTCGAGATCATGGGGCGGCTCTTCTTCGCGCTGGCGCTGGCCTACACGCCGCTGTCGGTCACCTCGTCGATCCTGCAGGCAGCGCCGTTGGTGGTCACCGCGGGCGCCGCGCTGCTACTCGGCGAGAAGGTCGGCCCGCGCCGCTGGGCCGCCATGTCTGTGGGCTTCATGGGCGTGCTGCTGATCGTGCGCCCGACGCCCGAGGCGTTCCGGCTCGACGCGCTGCTCTCTCTCGCGGCGATGTTCGGCTTTGCCATGCGCGACCTCTACACCCGCGCGGCGCCGCCCGCGGTCTCGGCGCGGCAGCTCGGCATCCTCGGCTTCGGCGTCGTCACCGTGGCAGGCCTGCTGCTGCTGCCCTTCGATCCCGCCCCGCCGCGCCTGCCGCAGGCGATCGAACTGCTGAAGCTGCTGGCCACCGGCGTCGTCGGCGTCACCGCCTACACCGCCCTCACCCGCGCCATGCGCACCGGCGAGGTCTCGGTGGTCGCGCCCTTCCGCTACTCGCGGCTGCTGGTGGCGCTGACTTTCGCCTACCTGCTCTTCGGCGAGCACCCGGATCTGTGGACGCTCGCAGGAGCGGTGCTGATTGTCGTCTCGGGATGCTATACCCTGATCCGCAGCGGCCGCTCTGGCCCCGCGCCGCAAAAGCCTGTAAGGGCCACGGATCGTCAGTAACGGGAACGCCCCAATGACCACACGTGCCGGATTCATCGCCCTCATCGGCGAGCCCAACGCGGGCAAGTCGACGCTCACCAACCGCATGGTGGGCGCCAAGGTGTCGATCGTCACCCACAAGGTGCAGACCACCCGCACCCGAATCCGCGGCGTGGCCATGGAGGGCGAGAGCCAGCTGGTCTTCGTCGACACGCCGGGCCTGTTCAAGCCGCGCCGCCGGCTCGACCGCGCCATGGTGGCGGCGGCCTGGGGCGGGGCCTCGGATGCCGACATCATCGTGCTGCTGATCGAGGCGCATCGCGGGCTGACCGACGGGGTGAAGCGCATCCTCGAGGGGCTGCAGGATCTCCCGCGCGGCCGCAAGGTGGCGCTGGCGATCAACAAGATCGACCGGGTGAAGGCCGAGGACCTGCTGGCGCTGACCCAGAAGATGAACGAGGCCTATCCCTTTGCCGAAACCTTCATGATCTCGGCCGAGCGCGGCCACGGCGTCGACGCGCTGCGCAAGTGGCTGGCGTCGGAGGTGCCCGAGAGCCCCTGGCTCTACCCCGAGGACCAGATCGCCGACCTGCCGATGCGCATGATCGCCGCCGAGATGACCCGCGAGAAGCTGACCCTGCGCCTGCACCAGGAACTGCCCTACCAGCTGACGGTCGAGACCGAGCACTGGGAAGAGCGCGAGGACGGCTCGGCCCGCATCGACCAGGTGATCTACGTCACCCGCGACGGCCACAAGGGCATCGTGCTCGGCAAGAAGGGCGAGACCATCAAGTCGGTCAGCCAGGCCTCGCGCGCCGAGCTCGAGGAATTCCTCGGCCGCAAGGTGCACCTCTTCCTGCAGGTGAAGGTCCGCGAGAACTGGCTCGAAGAGGCCGAGCGCTATTCCGAGATGGGCCTCGAGTTCAAGGACGGCAATGCCTGAGCCGCGGCTCGCCACCCATGTCTGGGTCGGCGCCTACCTGCGGCGGCTGTCGCTGCTGGACATCCCAGCCTACGTGACCGCCCATGGCGACGACACCGCCGGGGCGGTGATCGTCAAGCTTGCCACGCTCGACGGGCAGGCCGCCGCCTTCACCCGCGAATGGGACCTGATGACCGGCGCGCGGCGCTGGACCACGCTGGCCGAGGGGCCGGAATACGAGGTGGACGCGCGGGTCTCGAAACAGCGCGACTTCGACCCCGATCTCTGGGTCATTGAGCTTGAGGACCGTCAGGGGCGTCACCTGCTGGAGGAGATGGACGGCTGAGCAGCCGCCCCAGCACCACGACTCCGAGCCCAGCGAGCCAGAAGCTGATCCCCAGCGCAAGGCACCAGAGCCCCACCCCGGGCCAGCCGACCTCGTGCGGGTCGATGAAGAAATACGGGTGCCGCCCGTCGAACTCGCCGCGGATCAGCGCGTAGCTGACGTAGACCAGCGGCCAGAGCAGCCACCAGAGCGCGTGGCGCGGCAGCAGCCCGTCCTTCGGCGCCAGCGCCAGCCACCAGAGCGCCACGGCGATCGGCACGAAGGTGTGCACCGCCATGTCCGACCACCAGCGCAGCCCGTCCAGCGGCCGCGCCAGCAGCGCGTGGTAGACGATGGCGACGATGAGGATCCAGAGCGTGATCGCCGCCAGCCACCATGTCTGCGCCCGGTGTCCCGCGGCGATCATGCCGAAGGTCACCGCCACCATGAGGTTGGTCAGGATGGTGAAGTAGCGCCCGAGTCGCCAGAACTCGCCCAGCACCGTCTGCTCCGGTCGCCGCGCCAGCCCCACGTAAACCTGAAGCCACAGCGCGCCGATCGCGAGCAGGGCAATGAGCAGGGCGGTGAGGCGTTGGTTCTGGGTCATGGCATCTCCCGGGCCGACCATCCTACTGCACCTCCGGAGTCATTGCGAGATCAAGCCACGGCTTCTCACACTCGGGTGAGAGCGGCGGGCCGCGACCGTCGCGTGCAGGGTACGGCGCAATTGGCAGGCTTTCGTGACAGCGGGTTGACGCGCGGCGGCGCCTCGCGCGCCCCCTTGCCCCCATCCCTGCAAACTCCGAGAGTGCGCGCATGGAATGGCGCGACACCGGCATCCTTCTGACCACGCGCAGGCATGGCGAAAGCTCTGCGATCCTCGAGGTCTTCACCCCCGACCACGGGCGGCACTTGGGCGTGCTGCGCGGCGGTGCCTCGCGGCGCGTCGCGCCGCTGCTGCAGCCGGGGGCGCAGCTCGACCTGACGTGGAAGGCGCGGCTCGAGGATCACCTCGGCACCTTCACCGCCGAGCCGCAGCGCTCGCGCGCGGCGCAGGCCATGGCGGACCGGCTGACGCTGGCGGGGCTCAACGCGGTCTGCGCGCTGCTCGCCTTCTCGCTGCCCGAGCGCGAGCCGCATCCCCGCCTCTACGCCCGGACCGAGGCGCTGCTCGACCTGCTGCCGCAGCGCGAGGTCTGGCCGCTGGCCTACCTGCGCTGGGAGATGGCGCTGCTCGACGAGATGGGATTCGGGCTCGACCTCTCGGCCTGCGCGGTGCGCGGCACCAACGAGGAACTGTGCTTCGTCTCGCCCCGCACCGGCCGCGCCGTCTCGCGCCAGGCAGCCGGGGAATGGGCCGACCGTCTGCTGCCCCTGCCCGACATTCTCAAGGGCGAGGGCCCCGGTCCCGACGGCGAGATCCTGCAGGCCCTGCGCACCACCGGACACTTCCTCGAGCGCCATCTGGCCCCCTCGCTGCGCGACCGTCCGCTGCCGCAGGCACGCGCCGCCTATGTCGAGAGATTTCGCCGCAGCACTGAGGCGTGAGGCGTCTTTCCCCTCCCCAAAAAGCGCGCTACGTAAGTCGCATGCGCTGGAACCTTCCAAATATCCTCACCGCCCTCCGCCTGATCGCCGCCCCCGGCGTGGCGGTGATGTTCCTCTATTTCTCGCGGCCGCTCGCCGACTGGTTCGCGCTGCTGCTGTTCATCAGCGCCGCCGTCACCGACTGGTTCGACGGCTACCTCGCGCGGCTCTGGGGGCAGGAAAGCAAGATCGGAGCCATGCTCGATCCGATCGCCGACAAGGCGATGGTGGTGATCGCGCTGATGGTGATCGTCGGCTATTCCTCGATGTCGCCCTGGCTGGTGCTGCCGGCGACCATGATCCTCTTCCGCGAGGTCTTCGTCGCGGGCCTGCGCGAGTATCTCGGCGACGTCGCCGGCACGCTCAAGGTGACCAAGCTCGCCAAGTGGAAGACCACGTTCCAGATGATCGCCATCGCCACGCTCTTTTCACAGGGGGTGTTCGAGCATTACCTTGCTCTCAGCGTCGAGGCGCTGGACCAGCAGACGGTCACCCGCGCGCTCGATTCGGGCGGCGCCGATCCGCACGGGCTGCGCTGGCAGGAGGCCGGGATGATCTGGACCGGGCACCTCGGCCTGACGCTGCTGTGGATCGCCGCGGCGCTGACGCTGATCACCGGCTGGGACTACTTCGTGAAGGCCCTGCCGTTCCTGAAGGACGAGAAGTGATGGACCTGCTCTATTTCGCCTGGGTGCGCGAGCGTATCGGCCTGCCGAAGGAGCGCTACGAGACCGAGGCCGCCACGGTGAACGACCTCATCGCCGAGTTGCGCGGGCGCGAGGAGCGCTACGCCATGGCCTTCTCCGACCTCTCGGCGCTGCGTGTCGCGCTGGACCAGGAACTGTCGGAGTTCGACGCGCCGCTCGCCGGCGTGCGCGAGGTCGCCTTCTTCCCGCCGATGACCGGGGGCTGAGCCGATGGCAATCCGCGTCACCGTGCAGGAAGAGCCCTTCGACTTCGGCGCCGAGGCCGAGGCTTTCGCCGCGGGCCGCGCCGATCTCGGCGCGGTGGTGACCTTCACCGGCGTGGTGCGCGACGTGTCGGGCACGCTCGAGACCATGGAGATCGAGCATTACCCCGGCATGACCCTCAAGGCGCTTCAGAAGATCGCCGCCGAAGCCGAGGCGCGCTGGGATCTGGGCGAGGTTCTGGTGATCCACCGCTACGGTCGCATGGGCCCGGGCGAGCGTATCATGATGGTCGCCACGGCTTCGAAGCACCGCGGCCACGCCTTCGAGGCGGCGGAGTTCCTGATGGACTACCTCAAGTCCCGCGCGCCCTTCTGGAAGAAGGAAAGCGGCACCAGTGGCACGTCGTGGGTCGCCGCCAAGGACGAGGACGAGGACGCGCTGTCGCGCTGGTAGGGCTTTGCCCGACCTCTCCTTCCGTCGCGCTTGAGACGCGGCCCCTGCGGTCATATGATCTGACCAATTCCCGCCCTTCAGGACGTCTCCGATGCCCTTCCGCCCCGTCCAGTCCGAGAAACTCTCCAGCGCCGTGGTGCGGCAGATCGAGGAGCTGATCCTGCGCGGCATCCTGCGCCCGGGCGAGCGCCTGCCGGCGGAGCGCGAACTCTCGGAACGGCTCGGCGTGTCGCGCCCCTCGCTGCGCGAGGCGGTCGCCGACCTGCAGGCGCGCGGCCTGCTCGAGACCCGTGCCGGGGCCGGCATCTTCGTCACCGAGGTGCTGGGCTCGGCCTTCTCCGACGCGCTGATCCAGCTATTCTCCAAGCATGACGAGGCGGTCTTCGACTACCTCAGCTTCCGGCGCGACATGGAGGGGCTGGCCGCCGAGCGCGCGGCGGAACATGGCACGCCCTCGGATCTCAAGGTGATCGACGCGCTCTTCGAGAAGATGGCGGCGGCGCACCTGAAGCGGAACCCGGCCGAGGAGGCGCGGCTCGACGCCGACTTCCACCTCGCGATCATCGAGGCCAGCCACAATGTCATCATGCTGCACATGATGCGCTCGATGTACCAGCTGCTGCGCGAGGGGGTGTTCTACAACCGCACCGTCATGTTCAAGCAGCGCACCACGCGCGAGGCGCTGCTCGAGCAGCACCGGGCGATCAACGCGGCGCTGCAGGCACGCGACGCGGCGGGGGCGAAGGCGGCGGTGCAGGCCCACCTCGGCTACGTCGAGGCGGCGCTGGTCGCCGACCGCAAGGCAACGCGCGACGAGGACGTCGCCCGCCAGCGCTTCGACCGGGTGACGGGGCGCGGCTGACGCGGGCGGAAAGGGGGGCGCTGCCCCCCTCTTGGCCTGCGGCCAATTCACCCCCCGGCGTATTTGGAAAGAGAAGAAGGTCGGGGCGCGGCGGCTCAGCTGACCGGGACCGGCGCGCCGGTCGCCATGTTGGTGCCGATGTAGGGCTTGTGGCTGCCCTTCCAGGCGCCGAAGCCCCCTTCCATGTGGGCGATGCGGGCGATGCCGGCGGCCAGCGCGGCGCGGGCGACCCGCTCGGAGCGCGCGCCCGAGCCGCAATGCAGCACGATGCGCTTCTCGCCCTGCCCCGGCAGCTTCTCGGGCTTGAAGAAGGCCATGGGCATCAGCAGCGCGCCCTCGATGTGCTCGAACATGTATTCCTGCGGCGTGCGCACGTCGATGAGCACGATCTCGTTGCGGGCGAAGGCCCCGGCCACCTCGTCCACGGTCCAGGTCTCCAGCAGGGCGCTGCCCACTTGCTCGGTCTTCATCGCGCGAGTCCTCTTCATATCTCGATTTCGCTATCTGTCTTATCTGGGGTTCCGACGCGGCTTGGCAAGGGGCTGCGGCGGCGCGGCGAGCGATGGCGAATAGACGCCCGATTTCCGGCGGCGCGGCGCGCGCGGATCGGCTAGAGTCGGGCCATGCTGTTTGCCCTTCCAGATCCCGACACGCTCTACCAGGCGCTGCTCGACCGGGACCCGTCCTACGATGGCCGGGCCTATGTCTGCGTCGCCTCGACCGGCATCTTCTGCCGGCTGACCTGTCCCGCGCGCAAGCCCCTGCGCGCGAACTGCACCTTCCACGAGACCGTGGGCGAGTGCATCACCGCCGGGTTCCGCCCCTGCAAGCGCTGCCACCCGCTGGCGCCCATGGCCAAGGGCGACCCGGTCATCGCCCGGCTGCTCGAGGCGCTCGACGCGCGGCCCGCATTCCGCTGGTCCGAGCCCGACCTTGTGGCCATGGGGCTCGATCCCTCGACGGTGCGGCGGAGCTTCAAGCGCAACTTCGGCATGACCTTCCTCGAGATGGCCCGGCAGCGGCGGCTGCGCGAGGGCTTCACCGCGCTGGCCTCGGGCGCGCCGGTGATCGAGGCGCAGCTTGATGCCGGGTTCGAGAGCGCCAGCGCCTTCCGCGCGGGCTTTGCCAAGGCGCTCGGCGTGGCGCCGGGGGCGCTGAAGCCCGACGCGCTGCTGCGCGCGGACTGGATCGAGACGCCGCTCGGCGACATGGTCTCGGTCTGCTCAAAGGGCCACCTGCACCTGCTGGAATTCATCGACCGCAAGGCGCTGCCGCGCGAGCTCGAGAAGCTGCGCAAGGGCGCGGGGAACGAGATCGGCGTGGGGCGGTTCGAGACTTCCGACCAGATCCGCGAGGAGCTGGCGCGGTTCTTCGCCGGGGAAAGCGCCGTCTTCGACACGCCGCTGGCGCTGCACGGCCCGGAGTTCAGCAAGTCGGTCTGGCGCGCCCTGCGCGAGATCCCGGCGGGCGAGACGCGCAGCTACGGCGCGCTGGCACAGGCGCTGGGGCGGCCCACGGCGACGCGGGCGGTGGCCCAGGCCAACGGCGCCAACCAGATCGCGCTGGTGATCCCCTGCCACCGGGTGATCGGCGCCGACGGCTCGCTCACCGGCTACGGCGGCGGGCTCTGGCGCAAGCAGCGGCTGCTGGAGATCGAGCGAGGCTACCGCGCGGGCTGAAGGCTTGCGCGCTGGCGCGGCGCGGCTTACGCCTCTGGCATGCGCATTCTCGAGAACATCATAAGCGACCGCGGCTCGAAATACGCCGTCTCGGGCGGGCCCTGCGCCTCGGAGGAAGAGGCCAAGGCCTTCCTCAAGGAGCTCAAGCGCAACAAGAAGTTCGCCAAGGCCACGCACAACACCTGGGGGTTGCTGACGGACGAGGCGCCGATCAAGAACGATGACGGCGAGAGCGGCGCGGGCATGGTGATCCTGCGCATGCTCGAGCGCGAGGGGCTGAAGGACCACATCATCGTGGTCACCCGCTGGTACGGCGGCAAGCACCTCGGCGGCGACCGGTTCCGCCACGTGCAGGACGCGGTGCGCACCTATATCGAGAGCATGGAATGAGCGCCTCGGGTCTGCTCTTCGACCGGCTGGCCCGCTCGCCATTCCGCAGCCGTTTCCGGCTCGGCCCGAAGGAGCGCGCCTATGCCGACGAGAAGGGCCGCGACGTGATCCTGTCGCACGCGCGGGATTTCATCGCCGAGAGGCTCGCCCCGGCGCAGCCGAAGAACGACGGCAAGCAGACACCGATGCGCGGCCACCCGGTCTTCGTCGCGCAGCATGCCACGGCGACCTGCTGCCGGGGCTGCCTTGCCAAATGGCACGGGCTGGCGGCGGGGCGCGCGCTGAGCGAGAAAGAGCAGGCGCGGGTGGTGGCGGTCATCCTCGCGTGGATCGACCGGCAGATGGGGTATCGGGGATGAGCAAGGGCACACCGGCCACGCAGGCGCTGACGCGCGCCAAGGTGGAGTTCGAGCTGCTGGAATACGACTACGTCTCAGGGCAGGCGCAGATCGGCCTGCACGCCGCCGAGGCGATCGGCTGGGACCCGGAAAAGGTGCTCAAGACGCTGATGGTCGAGGTCGACGGCAAGCCCTGCTGCGCCGTGCTCCCGTCGGGCGGGTCGCTGTCGATGAAGCGGGTCGCCAGCGCCTTCGGCGGCAAGTCGGCGCAGATGATGGACCCTGCCAAGGCCGAACGGCTGACCGGGATGCACACCGGCGGGATCAGCCCCTTCGGGCAGAAGAAGCGCGTGCCCACCGCCTTCGAGTCGAGCGCCATGGCGGCAGAGCGCATCGTGCTGAACGGCGGACGGCGCGGATTGATGGTGGTGGTCACCCCCGGTGATGCGCTAGAGGTCTCGGGCGGCAGGGCGGCCCCGCTGGCGGCGGACTGACCGCACCGCGCCGCCCCGGCGCAATCCGTTCCAGAATCGCGAAATCCCTGCTAGGTATGGTGGCATGAACACCCACAGCCCCAATATGCGTCCCGTCATTCGACAGCTCGACGAGGCCGCGATCAACCGCATCGCCGCCGGCGAGGTGGTCGAGCGCCCGGCCTCTGCGGTCAAGGAGCTGGTCGAGAACGCCATCGACGCCGGCGCCACCCGTGTCACGGTCGAGATCGCCGACGGCGGCAAGACGCTGATCCGGGTCAGCGACGACGGCTGCGGCATGGGTCCCGACGAGCTGCCGCTGGCGCTGTCGCGCCATGCCACATCGAAGATCGACGGCTCGGACCTGCTGAACATCCACAGCTTCGGCTTCCGCGGCGAGGCGCTGCCCTCGCTCGGTGCGGTGGGGCGGCTGACCATCCAGAGCCGCATCGCCGGGCAGGACGGGGCCGAGATCGCCGTGTCGGGCGGTCAGATGGGCGCGGTGAAACCGGCGGCGCTGAACCCCGGCACCGTGGTCACCCTGCGCGATCTCTTCTTCGCCACACCGGCCCGGCTGAAGTTCCTGCGCACCGATCGGGCCGAGATGATGTCGGTCTCGGACGTGATGAAGCGGCTGGCCATGGCCGAGCCCTCGGTCGGCTTCACCCTGCGCGACGTCTCGGGCGGCAAGGACCGGGTGAGCTTCCGTGCCGACGCGGTCTCGGGCGATCTCTTCGACGCATTGAGAGGCCGGCTTGCGCAGGTGCTGGGCGCCGAGTTCACCAACAACGCGCTGGCCATCGACGCCGAGCGCGACGGCTTCCGGCTCACCGGCTACGCGGCGCTGCCGACCTATTCGCGCGGTTCCTCGGTTGCGCAGCACCTCTTCGTCAACGGCCGCCCGGTGCAGGACAAGCTGCTCTTCGGCGCGCTGCGCGGGGCCTATGCCGATTACCTGAGCCGCGACCGGCACCCGGCGGTGGCGCTCTTCGTCGACTGCGACCCGCATCTGGTGGACGTCAACGTGCACCCGGCGAAATCCGAGGTGCGCTTCCGCGAGCCGGGGCTGGTGCGCGGGCTCATCGTCTCGGCGCTGCGCCACGCGCTGGCCGGGGCCGGGCACCGCGCCTCGAGCACCGTGGCGGCCGACACGCTGGCCGCGCTGCGCCCCGAGGTGCGGCACGACTTCCGCCCCATCGAGTCGGCGCAGGTCCCCTCCGAGCTGCCGCGCGAGAGCAGCTTCGGCGCCTATGGCGGCGGCGCGCCGCTTGGCGCGCGCCCCGAGGGGGTCGCCAGCCCGCGCGTCTACCAGATGGACCGCCCCTCGGCCGGGGCGCGCAGCGCAGCCTATGCTGCGCAGGCGCCCGACCCCAATTTCGTCCCCGCCCCGCCGCGCATCCCGCAGGCGCAGGGCTTCGCCGAGATGGGCGGCAGCTGGTCCGGCCGCGTGGTCGAGGACATGCCCGAGGCGCCCGAGGCCGCGCACCTGCCGCTCGGCGCGGCGCGGGGTCAGGTGCACGAGAACTACATCATCGCCCAGACCGAGACCGGCATCGTCATCGTCGACCAGCACGCCGCGCACGAGCGGCTGGTCTATGAAAAGCTCAAGCGCCAGATGGCCGAGCGCGGCGTCGCGGCGCAGGCGCTGCTGATCCCCGAGATCGTCGAGCTGTCGCAGGACGACCAGTCGCGCCTGCTCGACATCGCCGAGGATTTGGCGCACATGGGTCTCTCGATCGAGCCCTTCGGCGGCGGCGCGCTGGCGGTGCGCGAGACTCCCGCGATCCTTGGCGAGGTGAATGCCGAGGCGCTGATCCGCGACATCCTCGACGAGCTGGCGGATTACGGCAGCTCGCAGCTGGTGCAGGAAAAGCTCGAGGCGATCCTCAGCCGCGTCGCCTGCCACGGCTCGATCCGCTCGGGTCGCCGGATGCGCGCCGAGGAGATGAACGCCCTCCTGCGCGAGATGGAGGCGACGCCGCATTCCGGCCAGTGCAACCACGGCCGCCCCACCTATGTCGAGCTGAAGCTGTCGGACATCGAGAGGCTGTTCGGCCGCACATGATCGAGATCGCCGGGCAGAGCATCGCCGTCGATGACCCGCGCCTCTGGGCCGCCGCGGGCGTCGCCCTGCTTGCGCTGCTGCTCATCATGTCGATCCGCGCCTCGAACCGCGCCGCCCGGCTCGGCTACCCGCTCAGCCAGCTGTCGCAGCGGGTGCAGGCGCTGTCGGAAGGGCAGGAGCGGCTCGCCGGCGGGCTGCACCATGTCTCCGAGGCGCAGGTGAAAAGCCAGAATGCCATGCTGCAACTGATGGAAAAGCGCCTCGCGCAGGTGCAGCAGAACATGGCCGAGAACCTGCATGGCACCGCCCGCCGCACCGCGCATTCGCTGGGCCAGCTGCAGGAGCGGCTGAAGACGATCGACGCGGCGCAGGAGAACATCACCCGGCTTTCCGGCGACGTGCTGTCGCTGCAGGACATCCTGTCGAACAAGCAGACCCGCGGCGCCTTTGGCGAGATCCAGCTCAACGACATCGTCTCGAAGGCGCTGCCGCCAGACAGCTACGTGATGCAGGCGACGCTGTCGAACGGCCGCCGCGCCGACTGCCTGATCAAGTTGCCCGAGCCGCCGGGGCACATCGTCATCGACGCCAAGTTCCCGCTCGAGGCCTACGAGATGCTGCGCCGCGCCGACACGCCCGAAGCGAAGCAGCGCGCCGGTCAGGCTTTTCGCATGTCGGTGCGCAAGCACCTGCGCGACATCTCGGACCGCTACATCCTCGATGGCGAGACCGCCGAGTCCGCGCTGATGTTCCTGCCCTCCGAGGCGGTCTATGCCGAGCTGCACGCCAGCTTCCCCGAGGTGGTGCGCGAAGGCTTCTCGCTGCGGGTCTGGATCGTCTCGCCGACCACCTGCATGGCCACGCTCAACACGCTGCGCGCGGTGCTCAAGGATGCCCGGATGCGCGAGCAGGCCGGGGCGATCCGGCGCGAGCTGGGGCTTCTGCACCAGGACATCGAGCGGCTGGAAGACCGGGTCGAGAACCTCGACCGCCATTTCGGCATGGCCGCGCGCGACCTCTCGGAGATCCGCATCAGTGCCGAGAAAGCCGGCCGGCGTGCCCAAAAACTCGACAATTTTGATTTCGAGGATCTGGCGCCCGAGGGTCGTATCGTGCCATTGCCAAGGCAGACCTGACTTTTCGTTCGACTCGACAAGGAAAATCGGATGTTTGCCCGCCTGACAGGCCTCGCTCTTGCGGCTCTGCTCGCGACTCCCGGCTTCGCCGAGGGCGACAAGACCGGTGTCGGCGTCAGCGACATGATCCGTCCCGACGCGAATTTCGGCCGCGGCGTTTCGATGACCATCTGGTACCCGGCGCAGACCGGCGGCGGCGCCTCCGAGCTGGTCGGCCGCAACGCCGTCTTCGAGGGCACCCCCGCGCAGCGCGAGGCCTCGCCGATGCCCGGCAAGCTGCCGCTCGTGCTGCTCTCGCATGGCGGGCGGCGCTCGTCCGAGGACAGCGGCGCGTGGCTGGCGGCGCGGCTTGCCGAGGGCGGCTACATCGTCGCCGAGGTGAGCGGCCAGCGCCCGCGCGACCCGGCCACGGCGCTTGGCGAGATCTGGCGCCGCCCGGCCGAGCTGGGTCAGGCGCTCGACCTGCTGCTGAGCGATCCCGACTGGCAGATGCGCATCGACGAGAGCCGCGTCGCGGTCGCCGGGGTGGCGCTTGGCGGCACCGCGGCGATGATGCTCGCCGGCGGGATGATCGACGAGGCCGCCTATGTCCGGAACTGCTTCACCGCGCATCCCTCGACCGACTGCGACTGGTTCGCGAGCGGCGGCATCGACCCGGCCAGCGTCGATCCGCAGGCGCTGACCCTGCCGCGCCGCGACCCGCGCGTGCGCGCGGTGATGGCCGTGGCCCCCGAGTACCTTGCCGAGTTCCGCACCGACAGCCTTGCCCCGCAGGCGGCCAGCGTGCGGATCTTCGGCCTCGACCAGCCGCTGCCGGGCGAGGCGCGCGTCGCCGCGCAGACCGGCATCGAGGTGGTCCCGCTCGAAGGCGCCGATCCCTACGACTTCTTCGCCCGCTGCACCCCCAACGGCGCCAAGCTGCTGGAAGAGGAAGGCGGCGATCCCGAGCTCTGCGCCAGCAGCGCCGACGAGCGCCGGGCGGTGCATGACCAGCTGGCCGACGGCGCGCTCGACTTCCTCGGCCGGGCGCTCGCGCTCCCGAACTGACGCGCTCCGCTCCGCACCCCCTGCCCTCCACGCCCCGCTTGTCGCAGATCAAGGTCGGGGTGTACGCTTTGCGGCAGGCTGTGGGCGAGAAAGGAGACGCGCCATGGAAGAGATCAGCGTCCGCACGGTTGCCGCCGTGATCCTGATGGCCCGCGAGATCGACCGGGCCGAGGGCGAGCTGCGCGGCTTCATCGACCGCATGAGCGAAGAGGAACAGGCCGCGCTCGTCGCGGTGATGTGGATCGGCCGCGAGGCCTTCGACGCCGACGAATGGGAGGAGGCCTACGGCACCGCCCTCTCCGAGGCCTCGACCCCGACTGCCGACTACCTGATCGGCACGCCGCACCTTGCCGACAACCTCGAGGCCGGGCTCGAGGCGCTCGGCTACGATCCCGAGGACGAGGAGGACGAGCTGCTCACCCGCGGCAGCTAGGTCCCGTCAGCGCAGCGCGCGCCCCTTCACGATCGCCGCATCGCCGAACCGGGCGCGGATCGCATCCGTCGCCCGCTCCGCCGCCGCGCGCCTGCCCGCATCGGGATCGAGCAGGTCGCCGCCCCGGTCGGCCTGCCCGGCGGGCACCAGATCGGAAATCCCCGCCCCCAGCAGCCGCCACGGCCCCTGCCGCTCGAGCCCGTCGAGCATGCCGCGCGCCACGCGGTAGATGCGGTCGGCCATCTGCGTCGGATCGTCGAGCGACTGGCGCCGGGTGATCAGCTTGAAATCGGCGCGCTTGACCTTCAGCGTCACCACCCGGCCGGCCAGCCCCTTGGCCTTGGCCCGGTCCGAGACCTTCTCGCACATCCGCCAGAGGTGCCCGTCGAGCAGGTCGTGATCGCCGGTGTCCTCGTTGAAAGTGGTCTCGTTCGAGATCGACTTGATCGGCGCGTCGCGCGTCACCCGCCGCGTGTCCTCGCCGCGCGCGAGGTGCCAGAGCCGCTGCCCCATCGAGCCGAAGCGCGCGATGAGGTCGCGCTGCTCCCAGCGCAGCAGGTCCTCGAAGGTGCGGATGCCCGCCCGCTCCAGCGCCTCCTGCGAGGCCATGCCGACGCCCCAGATCAGCCGCACCGACTTCGGCCGGAGGAAGGCCGCGGTCTCGGCCCTCCCGATCACCGAGAACCCGTGCGGCTTGTCGAGATCCGAGGCGATCTTGGCGAGGAACTTGTTGTGCGAGAGCCCGACCGAGCCGGTTACCCCCAGCTCCTCGCGCATCCGCTTGACCAGCCGCGCCATCATCACCGCGGGCGGATGGCCGTGCAGCCGCGCCGTGCCGGAAAGGTCGAGGAAGGCCTCGTCGAGCGACAGCGGCTCGATCGCCGGGGTCAGCTCCTCCATCAGCGCGCGGATCTGCCGCGAGACCTCTGCGTAGAGTTCCATGCGCGGCTTGACCACCACCGCGTCGGGGCAGAGCTTCAGCGCCTGGAACATCGGCATGGCCGAGCGCACGCCACGGATGCGGGCGATGTAGCAGGCGGTCGAGACCACGCCACGCTTGCCGCCGCCGACGATCACCGGCTTGTCGGCCAGCTCGGGGTTCTCGCGCTTCTCCACCGTGGCGTAGAACGCATCGCAATCCATGTGGGCGATGGACAGATCCCAGAGCTCGTCATGGCGCACGATCCGCGGGCGGCCACAGGCCGGGCAGCGCGATCCATGGTCGAATTCGGTCAGGCAGTCGCGGCAGAGCGCGGGCATGGGTGGCAATTCCGGCAACAGGTGTTACCTCGGCAGTATAGGCCATTCCCGGCCCCCAGTGCCATTGCCAGGAGGCATGATGGAGTTCAGAGGCGCCAAACTGATCCTGTTTCTCGGTGACGATCTGCTGATCCTGCGCCGCGACCACACCGAGGGTATCCCTTGGCCCGGCTACCTCGACTTTCCCGGCGGTGCGCGCGAGCCCGGCGAGAGCGGCATCGACTGCGCCCTGCGCGAAACCCTCGAGGAGGTCGGACTGTCGCTTCCGCCCGAGGCGCTGGTCTGGGAACACCTGCGCGACGGGCTCTGGTACTACGCCGCGCACCTGCCCGCCGAGCGCCGCGGCGACATCGTCTGGGGCGGCGAGGGCGAGGGCTGGCTGATGATGAGTCCGGACGAGTTCATCGCGCGCGAGGACGCGATCCCGCATTTCCGCATCGTGCTGCGCGGCTACATGGACGAGCGCGCGACGGTCGGCTGAGGTCCCGCCTCAGGCGGCGCGGAACAGCGCCAGCCAGGCGAGACGCATCCGCCGGGGCTCTGCCTCGCGCGGGCGGCGCTGCCGCTCCGAGGGCAGCGGCGGCGTACGTGCCTGCAGCGTGCCCTCGCGGTCGAGCAGCGCCAGCGCGCGCGAGACCAGGATCCGCTCCGCGGCGTCGGGCTGGGTGGTCACCGGGGCCCTGAAACTGCTGGCAACCCGGACCCTCCCGGCATCGGAATGGAAGGTCACGAGGGCCTCGAACTGTTGCTCGGCGGCGTTGTAGCGCATATCGCCGATCTGTGTGCGCATCTCGGTCATGGCGTTTCTCCTGTTGCGGGGACAACGCGAGGATCGCGCGGCCAGTTCCCATCCGCGCCCCGCGGGTCCGTCCGCCCCTGCCCGCACCGCCCTTGCAAAACCCCTTTCCCATGCGGCATCCGGCAGGGCATAGTCGGCGCAAGCCGCTTCTTCTCTTGCAAAATACGCCGGGGGTGAGGCGCGCCAGCGCCGAGGGGGCAGCGCCCCCTCAGCAACTGTTGATCGCGCGTGCCACGCCGGGGCCGCGCCGTGCCGGGGAGTGACGGGTGATGGGTGCGGACGAGCTGATACTGGATCTGGTGGGCGGGAACCTCGTGGTTCTGCTGCTCGCCGCCTTCGTGATCCTCTGCGTGATCCTCGGGGTGCGGATCGTGCCGCAGGCCGAGAAGCACGTGGTCGAGCGTTTCGGCCGGCTCCGCGCCGTGCTCGGGCCGGGGATCAACTTCATCGTGCCGTTCCTCGACCGCGTCGCGCACAAGGTCTCGATCCTCGAGCGCCAGCTGCCCACCGCCAGCCAGGACGCGATCACCGCCGACAACGTGCTGGTGCAGGTCGAAACCTCGGTCTTCTACCGCATCCTCGAGCCGGAAAAGACCGTCTACCGCATCCGCGACGTGGATGCCGCCATCGCCACCACCGTCGCGGGCATCGTGCGCGCCGAGATCGGCAAGATGGAGCTCGACGAGGTGCAGTCGAACCGCGCCGCGCTGATCGCCACGATCAAGGGCAACGTCGAGGACGCGGTGGATGACTGGGGGATCGAGGTGACGCGGGCCGAGATCCTCGACGTGAACCTTGACCAGCAGACCCGCGAGGCGATGCTGCAGCAGCTCAACGCCGAGCGCGCCCGCCGCGCCCAGGTGACCGAGGCCGAGGGCCGCAAGCGCGCCGTCGAGTTGGCCGCCGACGCCGATCTCTACGCCGCCGAGCAGACCGCCAAGGCCCGCCGCATCTCGGCCGAGGCCGAGGCCTATGCCACGCAGGTCGTCGCCGAGGCGATCGCCAAGAACGGGCTCGAGGCGGCGCAGTACCAGGTGGCGCTGAAACAGGTCGAGGCGCTGGTGGCGCTCGGCAAGGGCGACGGCAAGCAGACCATCGTGCTGCCGTCGAACGCGCTCGACGCCTTCGCCGACGCCTTCACCCTGCTGAAGGGACGCAAGCCATGATCCAGCACTGGTGGGTGTGGATGGCGGCGGCGGTGGTGCTCCTCGTGCTCGAGGTGCTGAGCCCGGCCTTCGTCTTCCTCGGTTTCGCCATCGGCGCGGCGGTGGTGGGCCTGCTGCTGCTGCTGGGGCTCACGACCGGCTGGCCGATGCTGCTGCTGATCTGCGCGGTGCTGGCGGTGCTCGCCTGGGCACTGCTGCGCCGCTTCATGGGCGTGCGCGAGGGCCAGACGAAGATCTGGCACCGGGACATCAACGAGGACTGAGGGGGAGCCGCGCCGCTCCCCCCGCCCCGCCCGTTCAGAGCCGGAACAGCCCCAGCGCGTCCATCACCTCGCGCTTGGTCGCCTCGGTGACCTCGCGCGCCGCCTGCGTGCCCTCGAGGATGATCCGGTGCAGATGCGCGGGATCCGAGGCAACCTCGGCCCGCCGCGCACGGATCGGCGCGAGCAGCGCCTGCAGGATGTCCTCGAGCCGCCGCTTCAGCACCGCGTCGCCAAGCCCGCCGCGCCGATAGTGCTCCTTCAGCTCGGCGACCTCGGCCCTCTCCGCGTCGAAGGCGTCGAGGTAGGTGAAGACGACGTTGCCCTCGACCCTGCCCGGATCCTCGACCCGCAGGTGATCCGGGTCGGTGAACATCGCCCGCACCGCGCGACTGATCTCGTCCTCCGAGGCGGAAAGCGTGATCGCGTTGCCGCCCGACTTGCTCATCTTGGCGCGCCCGTCGATGCCCGGCAGGCGGCCCGCCTCGGGGATCAGCGCCTGCGCCTCGGGCAGCACCTCGCGCCCCGCCGCGGCGTTCACCCGCCGGACGATCTCGTTGCACTGCTCGATGAGCGGCGCCTGGTCCTCGCCCACCGGCACGACCGTGGCCTTGAAGGCGGTGATGTCGGCGGCCTGCGCGGCGGGATAGCAGAGGAACCCGGCGGGGATGTCGCGCCCGAAGCCGCGCGCGCGGATCTCGTCCTTGATCGTCGGGTTGCGCTCGAGCCGGGCGACGGTGACGAAGTTGAGGTAGAGCATCGACAGCTCGGCCAGCGCCGGCAGGTGCGACTGCAGGCAGATCGTGGTCTTGCCGGGGTCGATGCCCACAGCGAGATAGTCGCAGGCCACCTCGAGCACGTTGCGCCGCACCTTGCCGATGTCATGGGCATTGTCGGTCAGCGCCTGCGTGTCGGCGAGCAGCAGGAACTGCTGGTGCGTGTCCTGCAGCGCCAGCCGGTTCTTCAGCGAGCCGGCGTAATGGCCGATGTGCAGCGGGCCGGTGGTGCGGTCGCCGGTGAGGATGACCGGCCGCGCCGTGGAGGCGTCGGCGGTCTCGGGTCGGGTCAGGGTGGTCTGGTCCATGGGGGTCTCCGTGTCTGGACAGGGAGGTCGCCGCATGGGGGACTTGATGGGATCTCGTTCATCAAAAAGGCCGCCCGATGCGGCGGCCTGATTGGAAAACATGATGTGTCCGGCCGCCTATGTCAGGCGGGCCACCAGAGATTCGCGAGGGGCATCGGACGTGTCATGACGTCTGGTTAGCCCCGCGCGGCCTTTCGATCAAGACTTGTTCGGGCGCTGCGCCTGCGGCGAGGCGAGCTCGGCATTGATCGCCAGCGCCGCGGCGCGCGGCGAGGGGGCGCGCCAGATCGGGCGGCCGACGACGATGTGGTCGGCCCCGGCGGCGATGGCGCTCGCGGGCGTGGCGATACGCTTCTGGTCGTCGTCAGCGCTGCCTGCCGGGCGCACGCCCGGCGTCACGATGAGCCGGCCCTCGGCCTCGGGCAGCGCGCGGATGCGCGCCGCCTCGTTCGGCGAGGCGATGATGCCGTCGGCCCCCGCCTCGAAGGCGCGGGCGGCGCGCTCGACCACCAGGTCCTCGATGTCGCCCGGCAGGATCAGGCTGGCATCCAGATCGGCCCGGTCGAGCGAGGTGAGGATGGTCACCGCGAGGATCTTCAGGTCCTTGCCCGACGCACCTTCCTTGGCGGCGCGCACCACGTGCGGATCGCCGTGCACCGTGAGGAAGTCGAGGTCGAACTGCGCGATGCCCCGCACCGCGTTCTCGACCGTCTGGCCGATGTCGAAGAACTTCATGTCGAGGAAGATGCGCTTGCCGTGCTCCTGCTTGAGCTCGTTGGCCAGCGCCAGCCCGCCGCCGGTGAGCATGCCAAGGCCGATCTTGTAGAAGGAGACGGCGTCGCCGATCTCTTCGGCGATTCTCAGCCCCTCAAGGGCGTTGGGCACGTCGAGGGCTACGATCAGGCGGTCGTCGGACGCGGCTGCGGACATGAGGGCGGCTCCTTTTGCGGGATTTCGCCTCTCATGTCCGCCTGTGCGGCTCAGGTCAAGCCCGGGGCAAAAGCCTTCGAAGGCTTTTGCAACTTCCTTCGAAGGAAGTTGCTGCCCTCAGCGCCCCCCCAGAAGATCGCGGATGACCTGCTGGATGATGTTGTCGCGGCGCACCCGCTGCGGCTCGCGCTGCGCCTGCGGCTGCGGCTGGGCCACGCGTTGCGGTGCCTCGGGCTCGACGTCGGGCAGCGGCTTGACCTCGGTTCCGTCGGTGACCCGCAGCATGGTCTCGCGCCAGATCTCCGCCGGCAGGCCGCCGCCGGTGACCCCGGTGAGCGGCGAGTTGTCGTCGTTGCCCATCCAGACGCCGACCACGTAATCGGCGGTGAAGCCGATGAACCAGGCGTCGCGCGCGTCGTTCGATGTGCCGGTCTTGCCGGCCACCTCGCGGCCGGGCAGCTGCGCCCGTCCGCCGGTGCCCTCGGTGACCACGTGCTCCATCATCCAGATCAGCTGGCCCGCGGCCTCGGGCTGGATCACCCGCTCGCGGATGCCGCCGCCGGTGCCCATGAGCACCTCGTTGTCGCCCTTGAGGCGCAGGTCGACGAGCCCGTAGGGAGTCACCGCCGAGCCGCCGTTGAGGATGCCGGCATAGGCGCCGGTCATTTCCAGCAGCGAGGCCTCGGAGGTGCCGAGCGCCATGGCCGGCGAGGTGTTGAGCTCGGACTTGATGCCGAAGCCCGAGGCGACCTTGCTGACGAGGTCGCGCCCGACCAACTCGGAGATCTTCACCGCCGGGATGTTCAGCGAATGCGCCAGCGCATCGGTCATCGTCACCCGGCCCTTGTAGGACTTCGAGTAGTTCTGCGGGCACCATTGCCCCGAGCCGGGGATGTTCATGCAGAAGGGCTCGTCCACCACCGTGTCATAGGGCGAATGCCCCAGTTCGAGCGCGGTGGCGTAGATGAACGGCTTGAAGGCCGAACCGGTCTGCCGCTTGGCCTGCGTGGCGCGGTTGAACCCGCCCGAGATGCCGGTCTTGCGGCCGCCGACCATGGCGCGCACCGCGCCGTCGGCGGACATGACGACGATCGCCGCCTCGGCCTTGGAGCCTTCCTTGACCTTGCTGGTGTAGACCTCGTTCATCGCGTCCTCGGCGGCCTTCTGCAGCCTCGGATCGAGCGTGGTGCGGATCACCACGTCTTCCATGGTGTCGCGGGTGAAATACTCGGGCCCGGTCGACATCACCCAGTCGGCGAAATAGCCGCCGGTCTTGGCCTGCGCTTCGGCCGACAGGGTCGCGGGATGCGCCTGCGCCTGCTCTTCCTCGGCGGCGCTGAGGAAGCCCTGGTCGCGCATCAGCCGCAGCACGGTCGCGGCGCGCTTCTGCGAGCGCTCGAGGTCGGCGGTGGGGGCAAGCGTCGAGGGCGCGGTCAGCAGCCCGGCGATGATCGCCGATTCCTGCGGGTTGAGCGTCGCGGCGTTCTTGCCGAAATAGCGCTCGGCCGCGGCTTCCGCCCCGTAGGCCCCGCCGCCCATGTAGGCGCGGTTGAGGTAGATCGAGAGGATCTCGTCCTTGGTGTACTTCAGCTCCATCGCCATGGCGTAGAGCGCTTCCTTGCCCTTGCGCGCCAGCGAGGACTGGCGGCAGTCCGAGACGTAGTCGGCCTCGGATTTCCAGGCGCTCGGATCGTATTCCACGCCGATGCAGAGCAGTTTCGCCGTCTGCTGGGTGATGGTCGAGCCGCCGTGGCCGGAGAGCGGGCCGCGCCCCTCGGCGAGGTTGATGCGGATGGCGCTGGCGACGCCGCGCGGCGAGACGCCGAAATGGTGGTAGAAGCGTTTGTCCTCGGTGGCGATCACCGCGTTCTTGAGGTGCTTGGACACGCTCGTCGCGGTCACCGCGCCGCCGAACTGGTCGCCGCGCCAGGCAAAGATCGCGCCGTTGCGGTCGATCAGCGTGACCGACCCGCGCGCCCGCCCGTCCAGCAACTCGGTCACCGGGGGAAGCTTTGTATAGAAATAGCCCACGCCGAGGGCGAGGAGAACCGCAACCACGGCGGTGACCCGCCAGGTGATGCGCCAGAGGATGCTCAGCACGAAAGACACGATGCCCAACACGAAAGCCACGAGAAAGTTCCGCCTCTTCGCCGGGCGCCGCGGCGGCGTGCGCCGGCGTCCGCTTCCTGCTCCTGCGCCACCTGCGCTGCCACTTCGGGAGGGTCTTGCGCCCTGGCTCCTGCCGGTGGCGGTCTGGCCGCCCTTCTGGCCACCATTGGGATAGCGGCGATCGGCCACCAAACGGCCCTTGCCCCGCCCTGAATCACTCATTTCTCTCTGCCCGGCCTTCGCTCTGTTTTGGGGGAGGATAACGGGTTTGCCGCCTGATGTTGACCGGGAAACGGTCACATATTTGTCTTTTTGGTCTGCATAAATTTTAGACAAATCCGCTTTTTTCGCTCATTTTCTGACCTCCATAGGAGCGCAGCGGGGTCCCCACAAGGGGCTTTCCCTTCCAATGACGCCCGGGCAGCGGCTTTCTGCCCATGCACATACGAGGAGATGCGGTGCGCATCTGCGATCCGCAAGAACCGAAAGGGACCAAGGTGAAACTGATCATTGCAACGATCAAGCCGTTCAAGCTCGAGGAGGTGCGCGAGGCGCTCACCGCAATCGGCGTGCGCGGCATGATGGTCACGGAAATCAAGGGCTTCGGCTCGCAGTCCGGTCACACGGAAATCTATCGCGGCGCCGAATACGCGGTGAACTTCGTTCCGAAGATCAAGCTCGAGATCGTGGTCGCAAGCTCGATGGCCGACCAGGTCGTCGAGACGATCACGCAGACCGCGCAGACCGGCAAGATCGGTGACGGCAAGATTTTCGTGCTCGACGTGCAGCAGGCCGTGCGGGTGCGGACTGGCGAGACCAATGCGGACGCGCTCTGAGAGCGGCGGGCCGACAGATAGGGACAACAAAGATATGAAACTTCTCAAGACGCTGGCTCCGGTCGCCGCGCTGATCGCGCTGCCGAGCCTTGGCTTCGCGCAGGACGCCGATGTCACGCCGCCGAACGAAGAGATCGGCTACATCCTCACCACCTTCATGTTCCTCGTGACCGGCTTCCTGGTCATGTTCATGGGCTGCGGCTTCGCGATGCTCGAAGCCGGCCTCGTGCGCCAGAAGAACGTGACCATGCAGCTGATGAAGAACGTCGCGCTCTTCGCCATCGCCGCGGTCATGTACTACCTCGTCGGCTACAACCTGATGTACCCGGGCGACGGCTGGTCGATCGACGGCATCCTCGGTGCCTTCTCGACGACCGTGCTCGAGCCGGTCGGCCTCGCCGACACCCAGACCGACCTCACCTACGCGTCGGTCGGCTCGGACTTCTTCTTCCAGCTGATGTTCTGCGCCACCACCTGCTCGATCGTCTCCGGCTCCCTCGCCGAGCGCATCAAGCTCTGGCCGTTCCTGCTGTTCTGCGTCGCCCTCGCCGGCTTCATCTACCCGATCGAGGCCTCCTGGAAATGGGGCGGCGGCTTCCTGGCACCGGGCACCGAAGGCGTGACCGACTTCCTCGACTTCGCCGGCTCGACCGTCGTGCACTCGACCGGTGGCTGGGCAGCCCTCGCCGGTGCCCTCGTGCTCGGCCCGCGCCTCGGCAAGTACAAGGACGGCCGTGTGACCCCGTTCCCGGGCTCCAACCTGCCGCTCGCAACCCTCGGCACGTTCATCCTGTGGCTCGGCTGGTTCGGCTTCAACGGCGGCTCGCAGCTCTACATGGACACCGCTGCCAACGTTGCTGACATCTCCCGCATCTTCGCCAACACCAACGCGGCAGCCGCCGGCGGTGCCATCGCGGCGATGATCGCCACGCAACTGCTCTACAAGAAGGCCGACATCACCATGGTGCTGAACGGCGCGCTGGCCGGCCTCGTGTCGATCACCGCAGAGCCGCTCACCCCGGGCCTCGGCGCGGCCACCATCATCGGCGCCATCGGCGGCGTGCTCGTGGTCTTCGCGGTGCCGTTCCTCGACAAGCTGAAGATCGACGACGTCGTCGGCGCGATCCCGGTTCACCTGTGCTGCGGCATCTGGGGCACCATCGCGGTGGTCTTCACCAACCCGGCGGCAACGCTCAGCGCCCAGCTCTACGGCATCGTCGTGGTCGGCATCTTCACCTTCGTCGTCTCGCTGGTGCTCTGGTTCATCCTCAAGATGGTCTTCGGCATCCGCGTCTCGGAAGAGGAAGAAATCAACGGGCTCGACATGGCCGAGCTCGGGATGGAAGCCTACCCCGAATTCTCCAAGGGCTGATTTCCTCCTTCCTATCAGCTTTTGACCAACTTGCCCGGGCGTTCGCGCCCGGGTTTTTTGTTGCCCGGACACCCGCCACCGGGAAGCGCGCGCCCGCGGGAAACGCGAAAGGCCGGAGCCCTGCCCGGCCCCGGCCTTCCACATGTGTCAAATATCCCGGGGGTGAGCCCGGAGGGCGAGGGGGCAGCGCCCCCTCCCCCTTTTCCGCTCAGCGCGTGCCGGCCTTCATCAGCCCCTGCTTCTTCAGCTCGGCATGGGCCTCGTCCAGCGCCTTCCAGGCGCGGGAGATCAGCACGTCGATCTCCTCCTTCGAGATCACCAGCGGCGGCGAGATGATCATGCGGTCGTAGACGTGGCGCATGATCAGGTTGTTGGCGAAGCAGCGCTCGCGGGTGATGTAGCCGGCGGTGCCCGCCTCGGCCGCGAAGGGCGCGCGCGCCGCCTTGTCCGGGGTCAGCGCGATCGAGCCCATCATGCCGGCGATCTTCGCCTCGCCGACCAGCGGGTGCTCGGTCAGGCTCTCGAACTTCTCCTTGAGGTAGGGGCCGGTCACGTCGCGCACGCGCTCGACAATCTTCTCCTCCTCGAGAAGGCGCAGGTTCTCGAGCGCCACGGCGCAGGCCACCGGGTGGCCCGAATAGGTGTAGCCGTGGTTGAACTCGGTGCGCGCGATCACACCCGCCACCTCGTCCGACAGGATCGAGCCGCCGATCGGCTGGTAGCCCGAGCTGAGGCCCTTGGCGATGGTCATGATGTCGGGCTCGATGCCCATGGTCTGCGAGCCGAACCAGTTGCCGGTGCGCCCGAAGCCGCAGATCACCTCGTCGGCGATCAGCAGGATGCCGTATTTCTTCACGATGCGGTTGATCTCGGGCCAGTAGGTCGCGGGCGGGATGATCACCCCGCCGGCGCCCTGGATCGGCTCGGCGATGAAGGCCGCGACGCGGTGCGGGCCGATCTCCTCGATCGCCGCCTCGAGCTGGCGGGCGCGCTCGAGCCCGAACTCCTCAGGGGACATGTCGCCGCCCTCGGCGTACCAGTGCGGCTGGTCGATGTGGTGGATGCCGGGAATCGGCATGCCGCCCTGCGCGTGCATTCCCTTCATCCCGCCGAGCGAGCCCGAGCCCACCGACGAGCCGTGGTAGCCGTTCCAGCGCCCGATGATCACGTCGCGCTCGGGCTGGCCCTTCTCGGCCCAGTAGGTGCGCACGAGGCGGATGTTGGTGTCATTCGCCTCGGAGCCCGAGGAGGCGTAGAAGATCGTGTTGAGATCCCCCGGCGCCAGCTCGGCGATCTTGGCCGAGAGCTGGATCACCGGCACGTGGGTGGTCTGGAAGAAGGTGTTGTAATAGGGCAGCTCTTCCATCTGGCGGGCGGCGGCCTGCGCCAGTTCCTTGCGCCCGTAGCCGGCGTTCACGCACCAGAGCCCGGCCATGCCGTCGAGGATGCGCTCGCCCTCGCTGTCGGTCAGCCAGCAGCCCTCGGCGCGGGTGATGACCCGCGCGCCCTTGCGCGCGAGATCCGAGGCGGTGGTGAACGGATGCATGTGATGCGCCGCGTCCAGAGCCTGCAGCTCGGAGGTCGGCGAGTTCACGGAGATGAGCGTCATGGCAGACACCTTTCGACGGTTCGGGACGTTGTCGCCAATAATATGATCAAATTATTCCGCGTCAATCTCGCTCGGCCGAATCACGAGAGCCCCTCCCGGATCTGCGTCATGCCCTGCACGATGTCCGCCTCCATCGCGACGGCCGCCCCCGCGGCGTCGCCCTTTTGCAGCGCCTCCAGCAGGTCCTTGTGGCGGTCGGGAAGGTTGCGCGTGCCGAACATGCCGCAGACCACGCGCAGCGACGGGCCGAAGCGCAGCCACAGCCCCTCGACGAGCTCGGTGAGGATCGGGGCCGCGGCGAGCGCGTTCACCTCGGCGTGGAACCGGTGATTCTCCTCGAGATAGCCGCGCACGTCGCCGCGCGCGATGGCATGGTCGAGCCGCCCATCGGTGGCGCGCAGCCGCGCGATGTCCTCGGGGGTGCAGCGCTCGGCGGCGCGGCGGGCAAGCTGCGTCTCGAGCGCAACCCGGGCCAGCAGCAACTGCTCCACCGCGTCGGCGTCCAGCACCGGCACCATGATCCGGCGATTGCCCCGGAAGGCCAGCGCTCCCTCGGAAATCATCCGCCGCAGCGCCTCGCGCACGGGGGTCATCCCGGCCTCGAGCTGCTCGACCAGCCCCTGGATGGTCACCGCCTGGCCCGGCTCCAGCTCGCCGAACAGCACCATCTCGCGCAGGCGCCGGTAAACCAGCTCATGCGCCGGCGGACCCGCGCCCTCTGCCCTTATATTCATCAGCTGCCTTTCATTTGATCACATCGGTCGCGACGTCATCTTGCACCCTGCCGCGGCCCATGAAAACATCCGAGATGTTGCCAAGAGATGCAACATTTGATCAAATTCGGTGACCGGGGCGTGGAAGACCCCGCAACCAACGGGAGCACATGATGAAGACATCTCTTCTCACTTTCACCGCGACTCTCGCGCTTGTCGCCGCCTCGGCACAGGCCGAGGAGGTCCGCGTCTACAACTGGTCCGACTACATCGACGAATCGCTGCTCGAGAAGTTCGAGCAGGAGACCGGCATCGACCTGATCTACGACGTGTTCGACAGCAACGAGGTCCTCGAGACCAAGATGCTCGCAGGCGGCTCGGGCTATGACGTGGTCGTGCCCACCGGCACCTTCCTGCAGCGCCAGATCGAGGCCGGTTCGTTCCAGAAGCTCGACAAGTCGAAGCTTCCGAACCTGAAGAACATGTGGGACGTGATCTCGTCGCGCACCGCCAAGTACGACCCCGACAACGAGTACTCTATCAACTACATGTGGGGCACCACCGGCCTCGGCGTGAACGTCAGCAAGGTCAAGGAGGCCCTCGGCGAGGACGCCCCGATCGACAGCTGGGACCTCGTCTTCAAGCCGGAGAACATGGAAAAGCTCGCCGCCTGCGGCGTCTACTTCCTCGACGCGCCCTCCGAGATGATCCCCGCCGCGCTGAAGTACATCGGCGAGGACCCCGACAGCCACGATCCCGACGTGATCGCCAAGGCCGAGCCGGTCTACATGGCGATCCGCCCCTACATCAGCAAGTTCAACTCGTCCGAGTACATCAACGCGCTGGCCAACGGCGACATCTGCGTGGCCGTGGGCTGGTCGGGTGACGTGCTGCAGGCGCGCGATCGCGCCGCCGAGGCCGAGAACGGCGTCGAGGTGGCCTACAACGCGCCCAAGGAAGGCGCGCAGATGTGGTTCGACCAGATGGCGATCCCGGTCGACGCACCGAACCCGGACGGGGCGCACAAGTTCCTGAACTTCATCATGGACCCCGAGAACATGGCGGCGGCGTCGAACTACGTCTACTACGCCAACGGCAACAAGGCCTCGCAGGAGTTCCTCGTGGATGACGTGATCGGTGACCCGGCGATCTACCCGTCGCCCGAGGCGCTCGAGAACCTCTACACCACCACCCCCTACGAGCCGAACGTGCAGCGCGTGGTGACCCGCCTCTGGACCAAGATCAAATCCGGCTCCTGAACCTGACGCCTCGGCCCGCCCCTCCGATCCGGGGGGCGGGCCATTCTCACCTAGGACCCTTGCGCATGGCTCAGACCGTCTTTGCCCCCTGGACCGACCCGGCCCAGAAACCGATCATCGAATTCCGCAACGTGACCAAGACGTTCGGCGACTTCACCGCGATCCATGACCTGTCTCTGGACATCTACGAGCGCGAATTCTTCGCCCTTCTCGGCCCCTCGGGCTGCGGCAAGACCACGATGATGCGGATGCTCGCGGGCTTCGAGACGGCGACCTCCGGCGACATCTTCCTGTCGGGCAAGGACATCGGCCACGTGCCGCCGAACCAGCGCCCGGTGAACATGATGTTCCAGAGCTACGCGCTCTTCCCGCACCTGTCGGTCTGGGACAACATCGCCTTCGGCCTGCGCCGCGAGAGCCGGGACAAGGCCTTCATCGGCGACCGCGTCGAGGAGATGCTGCGCCTCACCCGGCTGACCAAGTTCGCCCGCCGCAAGCCGCACCAGATTTCCGGCGGCCAGCGCCAGCGCGTCGCGCTCGCCCGCTCGCTCGCCAAGGCGCCGAAGCTGCTGCTGCTCGACGAGCCGCTCGGCGCGCTCGACCGCAAGCTGCGCGAGCAGACCCAGTTCGAGCTCATGGACATCCAGGAAAAGACCGGCACCACCTTCGTCATCGTCACCCACGACCAGGAAGAGGCGATGACCGTCGCCTCGCGCATCGCGGTGATGGACGAGGGCCACCTCGTGCAGGTCGCCACCCCCGCCGAGATCTACGAGGCGCCGAACTCGGTCTACGTGGCCGACTTCATCGGCGACGTGAACATCATCGAGGGCCGCGCCACCCAGCCCGGCGAGAAGACCGGCATCGCCTGGGCCGAGGGCCAGCCGCCGATCCTCGCCACGCCCGCCAAGAGCCTGCAGGCCGGGCAGAGCGTGCATTTCGCCATCCGCCCCGAGAAGGTGACGATCGACGTCGAAAGGCCCGACCGCCCCAACACCTTCCGCGGCAAGGTCATCGACATCGCCTATCTCGGCAACATCTCGACCTACCACGTCGAGCTCGCCGGCGGTCAGATGATCAAGGCGCAGATGGTCAACGCGCGCCGTCTCGCCAACCGCCACATCACCTGGGAAGACGAGGTCTGGGTCGGCTTCACCGACACCGCCGGCGTCGTGCTGGAGGGCTGAGCCATGCGCCGCTTCGTCCTCATCGCGATCCCCTACGTCTGGCTGCTGGCGCTGTTCCTCATCCCCTTCCTGATCGTCCTGAAGATCTCGCTCTCGGACATCGCCCTGTCGCGCCCGCCCTACACGCCGCAGCTCGACCTCACCGCCGGCTGGGAGGGGCTGAAGAGCTTCTTCTCGGAGCTCGACTTCGAGAACTTCACCTTCCTGACCACCGACGATCTCTACTGGAAGGCCTATCTTTCCTCGCTGAAGATCGCCGCGATCTCGACCTTCCTGACGCTCTGCGCCGGCTACCCGGTGGCCTATGCCATGGCCCGCGCCCCCGAGGAATGGCGCCCGACCCTGCTGATGCTGGTGATCCTGCCGTTCTGGACCTCCTTCCTGATCCGCGTCTACTCGTGGATGGGGATCCTGTCGAACGAGGGCGTGCTCAACCAGGTGCTGCTCTGGCTCGGCATCATCGACGCGCCGCTGCAGATCATGAACACCACAACCGCCGTCTACATCGGCGTGGTCTACACCTACCTGCCCTTCATGATCCTGCCGATCTACTCGGCGCTGGAAAAGCTCGACGGCTCGCTGCTCGAGGCCGCCGAGGACCTCGGCTGCTCGCGCTTCGCCGCCTTCTGGCTGGTCACCTGGCCGCTGTCGCGCAACGGCATCATCGCCGGCTGCTTCCTCGTCTTCATCCCCACCATCGGCGAGTTCGTCATCCCCTCGCTGCTCGGCGGGTCGTCGACACTGATGATCGGCAAGGTGCTCTGGGAAGAGTTCTTCTCGAACCGCGACTGGCCGGTGGCCTCGGCGGTGGCCGTGGTGCTGCTGCTGATCCTGATCGTCCCGATCATCCTCTTCCAGCGCAACGAGCAGAAGCAGCGGGAGGCCGAAGGATGAGCCTCCCCCGCTTCTTCTCTTTCCAAATACGCACCCGGCCCGCCGACGGCCAGAAAGCCGGAGTCAGGGCATGAGACGCTTCAGCTGGTTCAACACGGTCTCGCTGACCCTCGGCTTCGCCTTCCTCTACCTGCCGATGGTGCTGCTGGTCTTCTACAGCTTCAACGAAAGCCGCCTCGTCACGGTCTGGGCAGGCTTCTCGACCAAGTGGTACGGCGAGCTCTTCCGCGACCAGGCCTTCCTCGACGCCGCCTGGGTGACGCTGAAGGTCGCGGTCTTCTCCTCGACGCTGGCGACGATCCTCGGCACCATGGCCGCCTACGTGCTGGTCCGCGCCGGGCGCTTCCACGGCCGCACGCTCTTTTCCGGGATGATCTACGCGCCGCTGGTGATGCCCGAGGTGATCACCGGCCTCGCGCTGCTGCTGCTCTTCATCGGCATCAACCTCGACCGCGGCGTGTTCACCATCGTGCTCGCGCACACCACCTTCGCCATGTGCTACGTCTCGGTGGTGGTCTCCTCGCGGCTGACCACCTTCGACAAGTCGCTCGAGGAGGCGGCGCTCGACCTCGGCTGCTCGCCCTTCGAGGCGTTCCGGCTGGTCACCCTGCCGATCATCGCCCCGGCGGTGATCTCCGGCTGGCTGCTCGCCTTCACCCTGTCGCTCGACGACCTGGTGATCGCCAGCTTCGCCACCGGCCCCTCGGCCACCACCCTGCCGATCAAGATCTTCTCGGCCGTGCGCCTCGGCGTCAGCCCGCAGATCAACGCGCTCTCGACGATCATGATCGGCATCGTCACGGTCGGGGTGATCATCGCCTCGCTGCTGTCGAAGCGGGCGGCGGTGGCGCAGCGCCGCGACGAACAGGCGGCGGTGCGCGCCGAGTAACGGAAAGACGGGCATGAAACGCATCTACGAGACTGCGGCTTACGGGCCGCAGGGCGCCTGCTTCTGGGCGGACACCGTGCCGGTCATGGACTGGGCACCGCTGGCCGCCCCGCGCCATGCCGAGGTCGCGGTGATCGGCGGCGGCTTCACCGGCCTCTCGGCCGCGCTGCATCTTGCGCAGGACGGCGTCGAGGTGGCGCTGCTCGAGGCCGAGCACCCGGGCTACGGCGCCTCGGGGCGCAACGGCGGATTCTGCTGCCTCGGTGGCGCCAAGGCCCCCCACGCGCTGCTCCGCCAGCGCCACGGCGCGGAGGGCCTGCGCGACTGGTGCCAGACCGAGCGCGCCGCCATCGAGACCGCCGCGGGTCTCATCGCCGAGCACGGCATCGACGCCGACACCCATTCCGACGGCGAGACCCTGCTCGCCCACACCCCCCGCGCCTGGCGCGGCTTCGCCGAGAGCGCCGAGGCGATGCCCGCGCTCTACGGCGTCACCCCCCGCCTCATCCCGCAGGAGGAGCTCGCCGCCGAGGGGCTGGCCGGGCCGTTCCAGGGCGCGATGACCACCCCGCTCGGCTTCGCGCTCAACCCGCGCAAGTACCACGCCGGGCTCGCCCGCGCCGCCCAGGCCGCCGGCGCCACGCTGCACGGCCACAGCCCGGTCACCGCGCTGCGCCGCGCGGAAGGCAAGTGGCACCTCACCACGCCGGAAGCGGTGCTCACCGCCGACCGGGTGATCCTCGCCACCAACGGCTATTCCTCCGAGGACCTGCCAGACTGGCTGCGCGGGCGCTACATGCCGGTGCAGTCGAGCGTCATCGTCACCGAGCCGCTCACCGAGATGCAGCGCGCCGCTGCCGGCTGGACCTCGCGCCAGATGGCCTATGACACGCGCCAGCTGCTGCACTATTTCCGCCTGCTGCCGGACAACCGCTTCCTCTTCGGCATGCGCGGCGGGCTCACCGCCACACCCCGGGCGCAGCGGGCGATCAGCGCCCGTATCCGCCGCGAGTTCGTCGCCATGTTCCCCGCCTGGAAGGGCGTGACGATCGGCCACGAATGGGCCGGTCTCGTCTGCCTCATGGCGCGGCTCACCCCCTTCGTCGGCGCGATGCCCGAGCATCCCGGCCTCTTCGCCGGAATGGGCTTCCACGGCAACGGCGTCGCCATGGGCAGCCACGCCGGCCTGCTGCTCGCCGACCTCGTGCAGGGCAAGCCCGCGCGCGCCCGCTCCCCTGCCCTCCTGCAGACGCCGCCGAGCCGCTTCCCGCTCGGCCGCTTCCGCCGCGCCCTGCTCGCCCCGGCCTACGTCGGCGCCGCGCTCTTCGACCTCTGAGGCCACCCCCGGCTTCTTCTCTTTCCAAATACGCCGGGGTGAATTGGCCGCAGGCCAAGAGGGGGCTGCGCCCCCTCCCCCTTCCCTGCCGCGCAAACGCCCAAGATTTCACCGCCTGCCCGATTTCTAGCCCCTCCCCGGCACGGCCCGGCTTTACAAGCCCGCGCCGGCGTGGCGGATAGGAACCATGTCCTCCGCCCAGCTCTCCATCGCCATCGTGGAAACCGACCGGGAACGCGCCCTGCTCATCCAGCAGAGCCTGCGCGACGCCGGTGAGTACGAGATCCACGTGGTCTCGGAAATCACCGGCCTCGCCCGCCGTATCCAGCAGCTCAGCCCCGACGTGGTGCTCATCGACCTCGAAAGCCCGTCGCGCGACACGCTCGAGGAACTGGCGCTGGCCTCGGGTCCGCTCGAGCGCCCGGTCGCCATGTTCGTCGACCGCTCGGGCGACGGGCTCACCGACGCGGCGATCGAGGCGGGGGTCTCGGCCTACGTGGTCGACGGGCTGAAGCCACAGCGGGTGAAGCCGGTGCTCGACGCCGCCATCGCCCGCTTCCGCATGTTCCAGCGGATGCGCACCGAGCTCGCCGAGACCAAGCGCGCGCTCGAGGAGCGCAAGGTCATCGACCGCGCCAAGGGCATGTTGATGAAGGCCCGCGGCGTCGGCGAGGACGAGGCCTACGCGCTCTTGCGAAAGGCCGCCATGGACCAGGGCAAGCGCGTCGCCGACGTGGCGCAGGCGCTGGTGACGGCGGCGGGGCTGCTGGGATGAAGACCACCACGCTTGCCGTCGGGTTCATCCCGCTCACCGATGCCGCGCCGCTGATCCTCGCGCAGGAGATGGGCTATGCCGCCGAGGAGGGCATCGCGCTCGACCTCAAGCGCGCGCCGTCGTGGTCGAGCCTGCGCGACATGCTGAGCTTCGGCCGGGTGGATGCGGCGCACATGCTCTCGCCGGTGCCCGTGGCCGCGGCGCTCGGTCTCGGCGGCGCGGGCGCGGCGCTCTCGGCGGTCTCGGTGCTGTCGGTGAACGGCAATGTCATCGGCGTCAGCAACGCGCTGGCCGAGAAGCTGCGCGCGCAGGGGCACGATTTCGGCTTCGACGACGCGCGCGCCGCGGGCGAGGCGCTGATCGCCGCCACCGACACCACGCTGCGCATCGGCGTGCCCTTCCCCTTCTCGATGCATGCCGAGCTGCTCTACTACTGGCTCTCCGCGCTCGGCCTCTCGGTGCCCGAGGCTTTGCAGGTGCGCACCGTGCCGCCGCCGCTCATGGCCGACGCGATGGAGGCGGGCGAGATCGACGCCTTCTGTGTCGGCGAACCCTGGGGCTCGATGGCGGTGGAGAATGGCGTCGGCGCGCTGCTGCTGCCCGGCACCGCGATCTGGTCCTTTGCGCCGGAAAAGGTGCTGGCGGTGCGCTCCGACTGGGCCGAGACCGAGCAATCGCTGCTCGGACGGCTGATCCGCGCGACCTGGCGGGCCGGGCGCTGGCTGTCCGAGCCCGACTCGCGCAGCCTCACCGCCGAGATCCTCTCGCGCCCGGAATACCTGGGCGTTCCCGCCGAGGTGCTCGACCGGGCGCTGGCCGGGCGCATGGTGATCTCGGCGCAGGGCGAGGAGCGTCAGGTGCCGGGCATGCTCGAGTTCCACGCCGGTGCCGCAACCTTCCCCTGGCGCAGCCAGGCCGAGTGGATCGGCCGCCAGCTTGCCGCCCGCGCCGGCATCGACCCGGACGCCGCCGGCAGGGCCGCGCGCGCCACCTTCCGCTCGGACCTGCACCGCGCCGCGCTCGCGGGAACCAGCGCCGACCTGCCCGGCGCCTCGTCGAAACTCGAGGGCAGCCTCACCGCGCGACTCCCCGTCGCGTCGGAATCGGGCAAGCTCTACCTCGGCCCCGATCGGTTCTTCGATGGCCGAATTTTTGAGCCCCGCGAAACCTGATGCCGCCATTTTGCGCATGCAGCATGACCGCGGCGTGAAATCCTTCGCTGCCGGCGCATCATTAACGATTTTCCTTTGATCCGCGTGGCCGGCTGAGCCACAAGCTTCCTCATGGTCAGGCAATGGCGCCCGACCCGAAGATTTCTCCCAATGCCTGGGATCCATGAGCAAAGCCGCTCGACCCCCGTGACATCCGTCACGGCGTGTCAGCGGCTTTTTTGTCTTGGTCCGGGCAGATCGCACTCCGGACCTTCCAACAAGGGACGGAACGACCATGAAGAAACTTCTCATCGCTCTCGCCACCTCCACCGCGCTCGTCTCCCCGGCGCTGGCCCAGGAGCTCGAAAAGGACGAACTGACCTTCGGCTTCATCAAGCTGACCGACATGGCGCCGCTCGCGGTGGCCTACGAGCAGGGCTACTTCCTCGACGAGGGGCTCTTCGTCACCCTCGAGGCGCAGGCCAACTGGAAGGTCCTGCTCGACGGCGTGATCGGCGGCACCCTCGACGGCGCGCACATGCTGGCGGGCCAGCCGATCGCCGCCACCATCGGCTACGGCACCGAGGCGCATATCATCACCCCCTTCTCGATGGACCTGAACGGCAACGGCATCACCGTTTCCAACGAGGTCTGGGAGATGATGAAGCCCAATATCGCCGAGACCGACGCGGGCCTGCCGCAGCACCCGGTCAGCGCCGAGGCACTGGCGCCGGTGGTCGAGAAGTTCCGCTCCGAGGGCAAGCCCTTCAACATGGGCATGGTCTTCCCGGTCTCGACCCACAACTACGAGCTGCGCTACTGGCTCGCCGCCGGTGGCCTGAATCCGGGCTTCTACTCGCCCGAGAACATCTCGGGCCAGATCGGCGCCGACGTGATGCTCTCGGTCACCCCGCCGCCGCAGATGCCCGCCACGCTCGAGGCCGGCACCATCTCGGGCTACGCCGTCGGCGAGCCGTGGAACCAGCAGGCCGTGTTCAAGGGCATCGGCGTGCCGGTGATCACCGACTACGAGCTGTGGAAGAACAACCCCGAGAAGGTCTTCGGCATCACCGCCGAGTTCGCCGAAGAGAACCCCAACACCACCAAGGCCATCGTCAAGGCGCTGATCCGCGCCGCCATGTGGCTCGACGAGAATGACAACGCCAACCGCATGGAGGCGGTCGAGCTGCTGTCGAAGCCGGAGTACGTGGGCGCCGACGCCGAGGTGATCGCCAACTCGATGACCGGCACCTTCGAATACGAGAAGGGCGACAAGCGCGAGGTTCCCGACTTCAACGTCTTCTTCCGCTACAACGCGACCTACCCCTACTACTCCGACGCGGTCTGGTACCTGACCCAGATGCGCCGCTGGGGCCAGATCGCCGAGGCCAAGCCCGACAGCTGGTACGACGAGGTCGCCAAGTCGGTCTACCGCCCCGACATCTACCTCGAGGCCGCCCGTGCGCTGGTCGACGAGGGCCTGGCGAACGAAGCCGACTTCGACTGGGACAGCGACGGCTACAAGGCACCGACCCCGGCCGCGGACGTGATCGACGGCATCGCCTACGACGGCAAGGCCCCGAACGCCTATCTCGACAGCCTGCCGATCGGCCTCAAGGGCGACCAGAAGGTCGTCGGCAACGAAGTCCAGGGCTGATCGACCGGGGGACCGGGGCACCCTCACCCCCCGGTCCCCCTCCATCACATAGCACCCTCTTCCTCATCCCGATGCGCGCCGCTCCCCCCTTGCGCCATCCAGACCAAGGACCGGACCCATGACCACCGTCGATCCCGAATTCGCCCGAGACGCCGAGCGCGAGGCTCGCCGGGCGCGTCTCTTCACCCGCATCAACAAGGCGGACGCCTGGTTCAAGTTGCTCGGCCTTGCCTGGATCACCCCGCTGCTCAAGGCGGCCGCCGGCGACAACCCCAAGGCGCAGCTGGCGGACGTCTGGCGCCTGCTGGGCGTGCCGCTGGTGGCCATCGCCGCCTTCCTCGTGCTCTGGGGCACGCTGGCGCCGCAGGTGCAGACCTCGCTCGGCGCGGTGCCCGGCCCGGCGCAGGTCTGGGCCGAGGCGGTGAACCTGCACCACGACGCCGAGGCCAAGGCCGTCAAGCAGGCCAAGTTCGAGGCCATGGTGGCGCAGCGCAACGAAAAGCTGATCGCGGCGGGCAAGGCCGACCAGGTCAAGGAGGTCGCCTATACCGGCTCGCCCAGCTACTACCAGCAGATCTGGACCTCGATCAAAACCGTGTTCTTCGGCTTCCTGATTGCCAGCGCCGTCGCCATTCCGCTCGGCATCTGCGCGGGGCTCTCGCCCACCGCCAACGCCGCGATCAACCCCCTGGTGCAGATCTTCAAGCCGGTCTCGCCACTGGCATGGCTGCCGATCGTGACCATGGTGGTCTCGGCCGCCTATGCCAGCAACGACGGCATGTTCTCGAAGTCCTTCCTCATCTCGGCGATCACCGTGACGCTCTGCTCGCTCTGGCCGACGCTGATCAACACCGCGCTCGGCGTCGCCTCGATCGACAAGGACCTGGTGAACGTCTCGAAGGTGCTCAAGATGAACACCTGGACGAAGATCACCAAGCTGGTGCTGCCCTCGGCCCTGCCGCTGATCTTCACCGGCCTGCGCCTGTCGCTCGGGGTTGGCTGGATGGTGCTGATCGCCGCCGAGATGCTCGCCCAGAACCCCGGCCTCGGCAAGTTCGTCTGGGACGAGTTCCAGAACGGCTCCTCCTCCTCGCTGGCCAAGATCATGGTCGCGGTCTTCACCATCGGCATCATCGGCTTCCTGCTCGACCGCGTGATGTTCGCCCTGCAGTCCCTCTTCACCTTCTCGAACAACCGGTGAGCGCCATGGCCATCCTTGAGTTCCAGAACGTCTCGAAAAGCTTCGGCGAGGGCACCCACGCGACCCACGTGCTGAAGGACATCAACCTGAGCGTCGAGGAGGGCGAGTTCCTCGTGATCCTCGGCTTCTCCGGCACCGGCAAGACCACGCTGATCAACCTGATGGCCGGGCTCGAGAAACCCAGCAGGGGCCGTGTCGCCTTCAAGGGTTTCGACATCGAGGGCCCCGGCCCCGAGCGCGGCGTGATCTTCCAGAACTACTCGCTGATGCCGTGGCTGACGGTCGAGGGCAACGTGCGCCTCGCGCTCGACACGGTCTTCCCCGAGATGACCAAGACCGAGAAGGCGAAGAAGACCGCCCATTACATCAAGATGGTCGGCCTGAGCCACGCCACCCACCGCCGCCCCGCCGAGCTCTCGGGCGGCATGCGCCAGCGGGTCAACGTCGCCCGCGCGCTCGCCATGTCGCCCGAGATGCTGCTGCTCGACGAGCCGCTCTCGGCGCTCGACGCGCTGACCCGCGCCAACCTCGCCGACGAGATCGAGGGCATCTGGGAGCAGGACAAGAAGACCTGCGTGCTGATCACCAACGACGTCGACGAGGCGATCACCCTCGCCGACCGGATCATCGCGCTGAACCCCGACGGCACGCTGGGGAAGGAATTCCGCGTGAGCATCCCCCGCCCGCGCGAGCGGAGCGAGATGAACCACCACGAGGGCTTCAAGAAGCTGCGCGCCGAGGTCACCGGCTATCTCATGGACGTCGGGATCAAGGGCAAGGTCGAGGGCTCGCGCCTGCTCCCGAACGTCACCCCGATCCACGCCGTGCCGCTGGCCGTGCAGCAGGCGCAGGAGGGCTTGATCGACGAGCGCTTCCTCGACTTCAGCCAACTGCACAAGATCTACCCGACCCCCAAGGGCCCGCTCACCGTGGTCGAGGACTTCAACCTCAAGATCAACCGCGGCGAGTTCATCTCGCTGATCGGCCATTCGGGCTGCGGCAAGTCCACCGTGCTGACCATGGCGGCGGGGCTCAACTCGATCTCCAAGGGCGCGATCAAGCTCGACGGCCGCCACGTCGAGGGCGCCGATCCCGAGCGCGCCGTGGTCTTCCAGTCGCCGAACCTCTTCCCCTGGCTCACCGCCCGCGAGAACTGCGCCATCGGCGTCGACAAGGTCTATCCCAAGGCGTCGCAGGCCGAGCGGCAGGACGTGGTCGAATACTACCTCGAGCGGGTCGGGCTTGCCGATGCGATGGACCGCGGCGCCGCCGACATGTCGAACGGCATGAAGCAGCGCGTCGGCATCGCCCGCGCCTTCGCCCTCTCGCCCAAGCTGCTGCTGCTCGACGAGCCTTTCGGCATGCTCGACAGCCTCACCCGCTGGGAGCTGCAGGAGGTGCTGATGGAGGTCTGGAGCCGCACCAAGGTCACCGCGATCTGCGTCACCCATGACGTCGACGAGGCGATCCTGCTCGCCGACCGCGTGGTGATGATGACCAACGGCCCGCAGGCCACCATCGGCAAGATCACCGAGGTGAACCTGCCGCGCCCGCGCACCCGCAAGGCGCTGCTCGAGCACCCCGACTACTACGCCTACCGGCAGGAGGTGCTCGACTTCCTCGAGGAATACGAGCACGGCGCACGTCCGAAACCGAAACCCGCCCCGGCGGCGCTGGCAGCGGAGTGACCGGCATGGCGCAGAAACTCATCGTGATCGGGGCGGGCATGGCCTCTGGCCGGATGCTGGAACACCTCATCGACGCGGCCCCCGATGCCTACGACATCACCCTCTTCAACGCCGAGCCGCGCGGCAACTACAACCGCCTGATGCTCTCGCCGGTGCTGGCCGGCGAAAAGACCTATGCCGAGATCGTCACCCATGACGATGCCTGGTACGCGGCGCGCGGCGTCACCTGCCGCTTCGGCGAGAAGGTACTGAGGGTCGACACCGCGGCGAGGATAGTGACCGGCGAGCAGGGCGCCCTGCCCTACGACAAGCTGGTCATCGCCACCGGCTCGAGCCCGTTCATCATCCCCCTGCCCGGCCACGACCTGCAGGGGGTGATCCCCTACCGCGACCTCGAGGACACCGAGGCGATGATGGCCCTCGGCGCGGGCAAGCGCGCGGTGATCATCGGCGGCGGTCTGCTGGGGCTCGAAGCCGCCGCCGGCATGGCCGCGCGCGGCACCGAGGTCGACGTGGTGCACATCATGGGCCACCTCATGGAGCGCCAGCTCGACGAGGCGGCGGGCTACCTGCTGCGCCGCTCGCTGACGCAGAAGGGCATCCGCGTCCACTGCAAGGCCAACTCCAAGCAGATCCTCTCGGACGGCAAGGGCCATGTCCGCGCGCTGCAACTGGACGACGGCACCGAGCTGCCCTGCGACCTGCTGGTCATGGCGGTCGGCATCCGCCCGAGCACCGCGCTCGGCAAGGCGGCGGGACTCGAGGTGAACCGCGGCATCGTGGTGAATGACCAGATGGTCACCTCGGACCCCGACGTGCTGGCGCTTGGCGAATGCGTCGAACACGCCGGGGCGATCTTCGGCCTCGTCGCACCGCTCTACGATCAGGCCAAGGTGCTGGCGCAGACCCTGCTCGGACAAAAGGCCACCTTCGTGCAGAAGGAGCTCGCCACCAAGCTCAAGGTCACCGGCTGCGATCTCTTCTCGGCGGGCGATTTCGCCGAGGGCGAGGGCCGCGAGGACATCGTCTTCCGCGACCCGGCGCGCGGCGTCTACAAGCGGCTGATCCTCGAGGGCAACCGCCTCATCGGCGCGGTGCTCTACGGCGACACCGGCGACGGCGCGTGGTTCCACGGCCTCATCAAGGACGCCACCGACGTCGGGGAGATGCGCGAGACGCTGATCTTCGGCCCGGCCTACCAGGGGGGGCCCGCCGCGGACCCTATGGCGGCCGTTGCAGCCTTACCGCGTGACGCGGAGATCTGTGGCTGCAACGGCGTCTGCAAGGGACAGATCGAAGACGCAATCAATGCCGGTGCCGGGGATCTCGGCGCCGTGCGGGCAAGGACCAAGGCCAGCGCCTCCTGCGGCACCTGCACCGGACTGGTCGAGCAGATCCTCGGCGCGACGCTGGGTGATGCCTTCGTGCTGCCGACCGCGCAGCCGATCTGCGGCTGCACCGACCTCAGCCACGAGGACCTGCGCCGCCTGATCAAATCGCAGGAGCTGAAGTCGCAGGAGGCCGTCTGGCAGGAGCTCGGCTGGACCAGCCGCAACGGCTGCCATGTCTGCCGCCCGGCGGTGAACTTCTACCTGCTCGCCGACTGGCCGCTCGACTACGTGGACGACCCGCAGAGCCGCTTCGTCAACGAGCGCAACCACGCCAACATCCAGAAGGACGGCACCTATTCCGTGATGCCCCGCATGTGGGGCGGCATGACCACCCCGCAGGAGCTGATGGCGATCGCCCGGGCGGCCGAGACTTACGGCGCCACGGTCAAGGTCACCGGCGGCCAGCGCATCGACCTCCTGGGCGTCCGCAAGGAAGACCTGCCGGCGATCTGGGCCGACCTGAACGCGGCCGGCATGGTCTCGGGCCACGCCTACAGCAAGGGTCTGCGCACGGTGAAGACCTGCGTCGGCAGCGAATGGTGCCGCTTTGGCACGCAGGACAGCACCGGGCTCGGCATCGCGCTCGAGCGGCGGCTCTGGGGCTCGTGGACCCCGCACAAGGTCAAGCTCGGCGTCTCGGGCTGCCCGCGCAACTGCGCCGAGGCCACCTGCAAGGACGTCGGCATCGTCTGCGTCGACTCGGGGTTCCAGATCGGCGTCGCCGGCGCGGCCGGGATGGACGTGAAAGAAACCGAGCGGCTGGTCGACGTGCGGACCGAGGAAGAGGCGATCGACTGGACCGTCGCCTTCATCCAGCTCTACCGCGAGCACGCGAAATATCTCGACCGGCCCTACAAGTGGGTCGCCAAGGTCGGGCTCGACTGGGTGAAGGAGACCCTCGCCGACGCCGCCGAGCGGCAGGCTTTGGTCGAACGCTTCGATCTCTTCCAGTCCGTTTACCAAAAGGACCCCTGGGCCGAGCGGGCCAAGCCGGAGGCGGCGCGCCGCTTCCATCCGCTCGCCGATCTCACGCTGGAGGCCGCGGAATGAGCTGGATCGACATCGGACATATCGACGACATCCCCCTGCGCGGGGCGCGGCTGGTGAAGACGCCGGTGGGCTGCGTCGCGATCTTCCGCACCGCCGAGGCCGAGGTCTTCGCCGCCTCCAACGCCTGCCCGCACAAGGCCGGGCCGCTGTCGGAGGGCATCGTGCACGGCGGGAAGGTCACCTGCCCGCTGCACAACTGGGTGTTCGACCTCAATACCGGCGAGGCGCAGGGTGCCGACGAGGGCCGCATCGCCACCTACCCGGTGCGGCTCGACGCGGGCCGCATCCTGCTCGACGGCCATGCCGTTGGAAAGAGGAGTGCCGCGTGATGGACGGATCGGGCCTGCCTGAAATCCGCTCGACCTGCGCCTATTGCGGGGTCGGCTGCGGCGTGCTGCTGCGCCCCGACGGGGCGGGCGGGCTCGACGTGCGCGGCGATCCCGCGCACCCGGCCAACAAGGGGCGGCTCTGCTCCAAGGGCTCGCAGCTGGGCGAGACGCTGGGCCTCGCGGGGCGGCTCCTGACCCCGCGTGTCAACGGAATCGAGACGGGTTGGGACGCCGCGCTCGATCTCGTTGCCCTGCGCTTCCGCGAGACCATCGCCGAGCACGGGCCGGACAGCGTCGCCTTCTACGTCTCCGGCCAGATGCTGACCGAGGACTATTACGTCGCCAACAAGCTGATGAAGGGTTTCATCGGCTCGGCCAACATCGACACGAATTCTCGGCTCTGCATGGCCTCGACCGTGGCGGGCCACAAGCGCGCCTTCGGCACCGATACCGTGCCCGGCACTTACGAGGACCTCGACGAGGCCGACCTCGTGGTGCTGGTGGGCAGCAACCTCGCCTGGTGCCACCCGGTGCTCTACCAGCGCGTCGTCGCGGCCAAGAAGGCGCGCCCGAAGATGAAGGTCGTCGTCATCGACCCGCGCCGCACCGCCACCTGCGACATCGCCGACCTGCACCTGCCGCTGAAGCCGGGCACCGACGTGGCGCTGTTCAACGGGCTCCTGACCGAGATCGCCGTTCAGGGCGCGGTGGACGAGGGTTTCATGCCGCATGTCGAGGGGTTCGTGGAAACGTTGGAGGCCGCCTCTGACGACGATCCCTCCCGCACCGGGCTCTCCGGGGCGCAGCTGCGCGCCTTCTACGATCTCTTCGTGCGCACCGAGAAGGTGGTCACGGTGTTCAGCCAGGGGGTCAACCAGTCCTCCTCCGGCACCGACAAGGTCAATGCCATCCTCAACTGCCACCTCGCCACCGGCCGCATCGGGCAGCCGGGCATGGGCCCGCTCTCGGTCACCGGCCAGCCCAACGCCATGGGCGGGCGCGAGGTCGGCGGGCTGGCCAACATGCTCGCCTGCCATCTCGATATAGAGAATATTTCCCACCGCTCCGCCGTGCGCGAGTTCTGGTCGTCGCCGACCATCCCTGACAAGCCCGGGCTGAAGGCGGTGGACCTCTTCCAGGCGGTGGGCGAGGGCCGGATCAAGGCGCTCTGGGTGATCCACACCAACCCTGCCGTGACCATGCCCGATGCCGACCGCGTGCGCGACGCGATCAAGGACTGCCCCTTCGTCGTGGTCAGCGACATCACCGCCGCCACCGACACCGCGCGGCTTGCCCACGTGCTGCTGCCCGCCACCGCCTGGGGCGAGAAGGAGGGCACGGTCACCAATTCCGACCGGACAATTTCGCGCCAGCGCGCCGCGCTGCCCGCGCCGGGCGAGGCGATGCCGGACTGGGAAATCCTCTCGGAAGTGGGAAAGCGCATGGGCTGGCGGCAGGCCTTCGACTACGCCTCGCCCGCCGAGATCTTCCGCGAATACGCCGCGCTCTCGGGCATCGCGGGCGGCTTCGGCAAGGATTTCGACATCTCGGGCCACGCGGATCTTGCCGACGTCGACTACGCCGCGCTCGAGCCCTTCCGCTGGCCCTTTGCCGGGGCTCGCAGGGGCGGGCGGTTCTTCGGCGACGGCGCCTTCTTCACCGAGAGCGGCCGCGCCCGCATGGTGCCGGTGAAGTGGAAGGACTTCGCCAACCGGACCGCGCCGCGCTTCCCGTTCCGCTTCAACACCGGGCGCATCCGAGACCAGTGGCACACGATGACCCGCACGGCGCGCTCGCCGCGGCTCTCTGCCCACCTCGCCGAGCCCTTCCTCGAGATCCACCCCTCGGACGCGGCAGAGCTTGCCATTTCGCCTGCGAGCCTCGTCCGGGTCACCTCCACTCACGGAACGGCGCTGCTGCGGGCGCTGGTCACCGACAAGGTACAGAAGGGCGAGGTCTTCGCTCCGATGCACTGGACCGGTGAGACAGCGCCCGCGGCGCGGGTGGATGCCCTCGTGCCGCCGATCACCGACCCGATCTCGGGCCAGCCCGAGAGCAAGGGCGCGGTGGTCGCGCTCGCCCCCTTCGCGGCCAAGTGGTACGGCTTCGCGGTCTCCTGCACCGAGATGGCCCCCGAGAGCGACTACTGGGCGGTCGCCCGCACCGAGAGCGGCTGGCGGCTGGAGATGGCCGGCGCCGAGGCCCCCGCCGACTGGGAGGCCGCGGCGCGCCGGCTCTTCGGCCTGCCCCGCGCCGAGGCGCAGGTGGTCAGCGACCCGCGCCGCGGCTCGGTGCGCATCGCCTTCCATGCCGAGGGCCGGCTGCTCGCCGCGCTCTTCGTCTCGCCCGAGCCGGTGGCGGTGATGCGCAGCCATGTCGCGACGCTGCCCGGTGAGGCCGCGCCGCACGTGCTGACCGGCCGCGCTCCCGCCGACCAGCCCGATCCGGGCGCGGTGGTCTGCGCCTGCTTCAACGTGGGCGTGAACACCATCCTCGGCGCGATCGAGACGCAGGGGCTGATGAGCGTCGACGCCATCGGCGCGGCGCTGCAGGCCGGGACCAACTGCGGCTCCTGCCGCCCCGAGCTCGCCGCCCTTCTGGCCCGCGTGAAGACCCCCGCCCCCGAAGCCGCCGAATGAGGATCCCGAGATGAGCGTTCTTCCCAGCTTTCCGATCGCCGCGCCGGACGAGATGCCGGCGAAAGGGACCATCGCCCTCGTCGGTGCCGGGCCGGGAGCGGCGGACCTGCTGACCCTGCGCGCGGTGGCGCGGCTGCAGTCGGCCGATGTGATCTTCTACGACCGGCTGGTCGATCCCGGGGTGCTGGCGCTGGCCGGGCCGCGCGCCGAGTTGGTCTTCGTCGGCAAGGAAGTCGGCGCCCATGCTTGGCCGCAGGAACAGATCAACGCAGTGATCGTCGCCGCCGCGCTGCAGGGCCGCAACGTGGTCCGGCTGAAGTCCGGCGACCCGGGCATCTTCGGCCGCGCCGCCGAGGAACTGGAGGCCGCGCACATGCACGGCATCGAGACCGAGATCGTCCCGGGCGTGACCGCCGCCATGGCCGCCGCCGCCCGCGCCGGCATCCCGCTTACGACGCGCGGCGAGACCGAGGCGCTGGTTCTGGCCACCGGCCATGCCCGCGCCGGGGACCCGATGCCCGACTGTGCCCGCCATGCAAGGCCCGGCGTCACGCTGGCGCTCTACATGGCGGTGAGCCAGTCCGGGCGGATCACCCGCTCGCTGCTCGAGGCCGGGATGCCCGAGGATGCGCCGCTGACCATCGCGGTCGAGGTCTCGAAACCCGGCGAGCGGATCATCACCGGGCGGCTGGTGGACCTGCCGGAGCTGCTGGCGCGCCACGAGGTGACCGGCTGCGCGGCGATCATTGCGAGCTGGCCGAAGATGGCGGAAGGCGGGGTGACGAGGCGCGCGACCGCGACGGTCTCCGCCTGACCCGGGGGCCGGGACCCGCGGCGTTCGCTCAGAGCACCGAGATCAGCTTTGCCGCGCTTTCCACGCCGTCGAGGATCGGCTTGTTGAACCGCCCGCGCAGGTGCGCCGTCAGCTTCGCCATGCCGGCGCAGCCGAGGATCACGCAATCCACCCCGTCCCCGGCGATGGCGCGGGCGGTCTCGGCGGCCACCGCCTCGGTCGCCGCCTCGGGGTCCTCCTCGAGCGCCAGCACCGGCACCTCCGAGGCGCGCACCCTGGCCAGCAGGTGCTCGAAACCGTAGCCGACGATATTGCCCTCGAGCACCGGCACCGAGATCGAGAGCGTGGTCACAACGGAAAAGCTCCAGCCGCGCAGGGCGGCCATGTGATAGGCCGCCTGCCCGATGCCGATCACCGGCACCTTCGAGCGCGCCTGCGCCTCCTCGAGCGCGGTGTCGTCGAAACAGCCGATGATGATTCCCTGCATCCCCTCGGCATTGGCCCTGCCCACCAGTTCCAGCAGCGGCGGCGCCGCCTTCAGCCCGTCGGCATGGCCCTGGATCGCGGGCGGGCCACCGGCATTGGTCCAGCCCTCGATCTCGATGCCCGGCGCCGCGCTGCGCGCCACGGCGAGCATCGCCTCGGTCATCGCCTCGGTGCTGTTGGGGTTGATGATGACGTAGGCCATGCTCAGACCATGCCCTTGCCGGCGTCCGAGCCCTGCTTCGCCCGCCGCCGGTTCATCGACCAGACGGTGAGCAGGAAGACCCCGATGATGCCGAAGGAGAAGGCGGTGGTCAGCGTGCCGAGCGCAAAGATCACCGGCGTCGTGACGTTGGTGGTCATGCCGTAGATCTCGAGCGGCAGGGTGTTGTAGCTACCCGCGGTCAGCAACGTCCGGGCGAACTCGTCGTAGCTGAGGGTGAAGCCGAAGAGCGCGACGCCGATCAGCGAGGGCGCGATGATCGGCAGGATCACGTGCCGGACGATCTGCCAGTTGCTCGCGCCCTGATCGCGGGCCGCCTCCTCGTAGGACTTGTCGAAGCGGTTGAACACGGCGAACATGATCAGCAGGCCGAAGGGCAGCGTCCAGGTCAGCTGCGCGCCGAAGCCCGAGGTCGCCCAGTGGATCGGCAGCCCGGCCTGGCTGAAGATGAGGCCCACCCCCAGCGAGACGAGGATCGACGGGATCACCAGCGCGGTGATCACCAGGTAGAACAGCACCGCGTTGCCGGCGAAGCGCTTGCGGAAGGCGAGCCCGCCCATCACCGAGACGACGACGGTGGTGACCATCACCATCAGCCCCAGCGCGAAGCTGCGGCGGAAGCTGCCCCAGATGTCGCCCACCGCCTGCTGCTCGAAGAGGTCGTGGAACCAGTGCAGCGAGGCGCCGCGCATCGGGAAGGTGAGCCCGCCCTGCGGGCCCTGGAAGCTGAGGATGCCGATGGTGAAGGTCGGCCCGTAGAGGAACAGCAGGAACAGCACGAAGAAGGCACCGAGCACGTAGAAGGAGCGGGGGCGGGAATCCATGGATCAGAGCTCCTTGCGGATGTCGACGAAGCGCAGAAGGATGCCGATGACCATCAGCACGGTGATCAGCAGCACCACCGCCGTGGCCGAGGCCGAGGGGTATTGCAGCAGCGCGATATCGTTCTGGATGAGGCGGCCGACGTTGGCCGATTGCGAGCCTGACATGAATCGCACCGTAACGAAGTCGCCCATCACCAATGTGACGACGAAGATCGTGCCGATCATGATGCCGGGCTTGCAGAGCGGGATGATCACGTTGGTCAGCGTCTGGAAGCCGCTGGCGCCGCCGTCATAGGCCGCCTCGATCAGCGACTTGTCGATGCGCATCATGGTGTTGAAGATCGGCACCACCATGAACAGCGTGTAGAGGTGCACGAAGGCGAGGATCACCGAGAAATCGGAATAGAGCAGCCAGTCCACCGGCTCGTCGACGATGCCCGCCGAGATCAGCGCCGAGTTGGCCAGCCCGTTGCGCCCGAGGAAGGGGATCCACGAGATCATCCGGATGATGTTCGAGGTCCAGAACGGGATCGTGCAGAGCAGGAAGAGCGCGATCTGCCAGGTCTGGGTGCGCACGTGGAAGGCGAGGAAATAGGCGACGGTGAAGCCGATCACCAGGGTGAAGGCCCAGACGATCAGCGCGTATTTCATCGTGTTGCCGAACACCCGGTAGGTCACCGGAGAGCCGAAGAGGAACTCGTAGTTCTCCCAGCTGAAGGCCGGGACGATCGAGAATTCCGTCGCCTGCCAGAAGCTGACGACGACGATCATCGCGATGGGCAGGACGAGGAAGAAGATCAGGACGAGGGTCAGGGGCGATGCCAGCAGCCAGCCGGTCAGGTGTCGGTTCGTTTCGCCAGCGCGCATGGGGCCTCCGGAAGGTGGGTCGTTCGGTGCGGGCGGGGCCCGCAGCGTGCCGCGCCCCGGGAAGAACCGGGGCGCGGCGGTCTTGGTCAGGACCAGCGGGCGCGGATCAGGCGGAGATGAACTCGTTCCACTTGCGGACCATGTACTGGTTCTCGTCCATGACAGCGTTCCAGCAGGCGACGGAGCCCATGCGCTCCTGGAAGGAGCCGCCGTCGCGCTTCTCGCCGGCCTTCGCCATGGCGTCGCCGAACGGGTTGGTGATGGTGTCGGTGGCTTCCTTGCCCTCGAACCAGTAGCCCCACTCGTTCTCGGTCATGAAGTTCTTCGAGGTTTCCGGGACCGCCGAGTAGTAGCCCTGGCGCATCAGGAAGCCGCCGACCCAGCCGTCGAGGTACCAGTTGATGTACTCGTAGGCCGCGTCGAGCTCGAGACCCGAGAGGTTCTTCGACAGGCCGATGCCGCCGCCCCACGAGCGGTAGCCTTCCTTGAGCGGCTGGTAGACGCAGTCGATGCCGCGCGACTTCACCGCGGTGATCGCGGGCGACCACATCGACTGGATCACCACCTCGCCCGAGGCCATCAGGTTGACGCTCTCGTCGAAGGTCTTCCAGAACGAGCGGAACTGGCCGGCCTTCTTGGCCTCGGTGAAGATCGCCATGGTCTTGTCGATCTCTTCGCGGGTCATGTTGCCCTTGTCGCCATAGGCGATCTCGCCCATCGACTCGCAGACCATCGCGGCGTCCATGATGCCGATCGACGAGATGTCGAGGATCGAGGCCTTGCCTTTGAACTCGGGGTTCAGCAGCTCGGCCCAGGTCTCGATCGGACGGCCGATGAGGTCGGGGCGGATGCCCAGCGTGTCGGCGTTGTAGATCGTCGGGATGAGGGTCATCCAGTTGGTCTGTTCCGAGGCGAAGGTGGTGCCGTCCGGGCCGTCGGTGAAGCCCACGGTGTGCGGCGCGGTGCCCTGCGCGATGGTCGACTCGGGGGTCAGCTTGCCGTCCTTGAAGATGCCGACGATCTTGTCGTAGTTCTTGATCTTGCTGACATCCATCGCCTGCAGGTTGCCGGTCGGCCAGACCTTCTTGCAGATCCAGTACTCGATGTCGGCGATGTCGAAGCTGCCGGGCTGGGTGGCGGCGCGCTGGGTCACCGCGTCGGAATCGAGCGCGGTCATCTCGAGCGTGAAGCCGAGGTCTTCCTTCACCTTCTGCGCCACCTCGTTGAGGTTCGACACGCCGGTGCCGAACTGGCGCAGGGTCACGTCCTTGATGTTCTGCGCCCAGATCATCGGTGCCGGGAAGGCGCTTGCGGCGCCGGCCGCGGCGGCGCCCTTGAGGAGCGTCCGGCGGCTGAGGGTCGGTTTGGTCATTGTAGTCTCCCTGTCTTGTGTTTTGTGGTTTGTGGTCGTTGCAGATGCGTATTTGGAAAGAGAAGAAGCGGCAGGACCGCTCCTGCCTTCCCGTCAGGCCGAGAGCGGGTGCAGCGCCCGCTCGTCCCAGCTGAGCCCCACCCCGTCGCCCGGGGATTTCGGATCGGAGAAGAACTGCTCTTCCGGCACCCAGGCGGTGACGTCCTGGTCGCCCGCGGCGACCACGGTCACCGCGACGTGCGCGCCCTGGAATTCCACCGAGGTGACCCGCCCCTCGAGCCGCGCGCCGGCCTCGGGGCCGAGCCGCGTCAGGTCGTTGCGGATGGCGAAGCGGCCCTGCGGCAGCGCCAGCACGTTGTGCCCGCCCATGAAGCGGGCGACGAACTCGGTCTGCGGCGCGTTGAACACGTCGCGCGCGCTGCCGGCCTGCTCGATCACCGCGTTGTTCATCACCACGATCTCGTCGGCCAGCGCCAGCGCCTCGTCCTGGCCGTGGGTGACGTGCACGAAGGTGATGCCGAGCTCGCGCTGCAGGCGCTTCAGCTCGGAGCGCATGCGGATGCGCAGGAAGGGATCGAGCGCCGAGAGCGGCTCGTCGAGCAGCAGGATCTGCGGCTCGGTGATCAGCGCGCGGGCCAGCGCCACGCGCTGCTGCTGGCCGCCCGAGAGCTGCGAGGGCAGGCGCCCGGCGTATTTGGTCATGTCGACCAGCGCCAGCATCTCCATCGCCTTGGCGCGCCGGGTGGCGGCGTCGACGCCCTTCATCTTGAGGCTGAAGGCGACGTTGTCGGCGACGCTGAGGTGCGGGAAGAGCGCGTAGCTCTGGAACATCATCGCCGTGCCGCGCTTGGCGGGCGGCAGGTGCGAGATGTCGGCCCCGCCGAGCACGATCGAACCGTCGCTGACCGATTCGTGGCCGGCGATCATCCGCAGGGTCGAGGACTTGCCGCAGCCCGACGGGCCGAGCAGGCAGGCGTAGACCCCCGAGCCGAAGTGGTGGTTGATGCCGTCGACGGCAACGGTGTCGCCGTAGCGCTTGGTCAGGCCGACGAGTTCGAGATCGAGTCCTTGGCGCATGTGTTCCCCGCTGGTCCGGCCCTGCCCCGCGGCGTTGCGCGGATGCCTCTTGCTTCCCGATCCTGTGCCCCCTGCCCGCGAAAAACGAAGCGCGGCCGACGCTACGGCAGGAGAAATTCTGCGGCCCGCTCAAATTTTCACCAATATCGCCCGTCGATGTGCGCTTTTTGAGATCAGATTGTATACGATCCATTCAATCATCCCATGCGATCCCTTCGCAGCTTGTGCCCGGCCTCCCGCTCGGAAACAGTGACGCGAAAGGGAGACAGGCGTGAGCACAGGGTCTGGAAAACCGGCGTCCGAGCCGGGTCGCGGCAAGGGGTCGAAAGCGCGGGCGGTGGCCGACGCGCTGACGCTGGCCGTGCACGAGCACCGGCTGGCACCGGGGCTGAAGCTGAACGAGGACGAGGTCGGCGAGATCTTCGGCGTCGGCCGCACCATCGTGCGCTCGGCGCTGCAGATGCTGGCGCACGAGCAGCTGGTGACCATCGAGCCGAACCGCGGCGCCTTTGTTGCCGAGCCCTCGATCCGCGAGGCGCGCGAGGTCTTCGAGGCGCGCGCCCTGCTCGAGCCGCGCACCGCCCGCTCGGCCGCCGAGCGCATGACGCCCGAGGCCGTGACCCGGCTGCGCGCCCACAACAAGGCCGAGCACGAGGCGCTCGACCGGGGCGACTACGGCACCGCGCTGCGGCTCTCGGGCGCGTTCCACATCGAGATCGCGCGCATCGCCGACCAGTCCACCATCGCCGAGTTCATCACCCAGCTGATCGCGAGATCCTCGCTGGTCATCGCTCTTTACTGGCGCAGACCCAAGGCAATGTGCGAAACTCATGCGCACGAGGCGCTGCTGAACGCCCTGGAGCGGGGCGACGGTGCCACGGCGGAGGAGATGATGAAGGGCCACCTGCTCGACCTGCTGTCTTCGCTCGACCTGCGCGAGGCGCCGCCTCCGCCGCAGACCCTGCGCGACGCGCTGCGGCCATGATGCTGCGGACCATGACCCGGGCCGACCTGGGCCGGGCGCTCGACTGGGCAGCCGCGGAAGGCTGGAACCCGGGGCTCGAGGATCTGGAGGTCTTTCACGCCACCGATCCGAACGGATTCTTCTGCGCCGAGCTCGGCGGGAACATGGCGGCGGCGATCTCGGTGGTGAACCATTCCGAGAGCCTCGCCTTCTTGGGGCTCTACCTCTGCGCCCCGGCCTACCGCGGGCAGGGCATCGCCCACGCGCTGTGGTTGCACGCGCTGAAACATGCCGGCGAGCGGACCGTCGGGCTCGACGGCGTGCCGGCGCAGCAGGAGAATTACCGCAAGTCGGGCTTCGTGCTGGCCGGGCAGACCAAGCGCTTCGCCGGCCCGCTGCGCCCCGGGCACGGCAAGGGGGTGACCTCGGCCGCGGCGGCGGACCACCCGCTGCTGATGGAGATGGAGCGCCGCGCCTGCGGCTATGCCAAGCCCGCCTTCTGCGCGGCCTGGCTCGAGCCCGAACAGACCCGCTTCACGCTGGTGCACCGGGTCAACGGCGCGGTGAACGGCTTCCTGACGCTCCGTCGCTGCCGCGACGGCTGGAAGATCGGCCCGCTCTGCGCGCCGGACCTCGACGTTGCGAAGGCGCTGCTCGAGGCGGCGGCGCAGCACAGCGGCGACGCGCAGGTGATGATCGACCTGCCGGCGGAGTCGGCGGCGCTCGCGGGACATTGCCTCAAGATGGGGATGGAGCCGATGTTCCACACCGCGCGCATGTACCGCGGCCCGGCGCCGCTGCCCGGCCCCGGGCTGCACGCGGTCGCGACGCTGGAACTGGGCTGAGTTGCGGCTGACGCGGTGCCTTTGCGGGTGTCCCTCCGCCACCTGAGCGGCGGCGCCGCGCGGGTGGAGGGGGCGGGATTTGCGTATTTGGAAAGAGAAGAAGGGCGGGCGCGGTTAGGGAGGTGCGGCGCGCCTCAGGTCTTCTCGAGCTCGCTTTCCAGCTTCAGCACCCGGCCGCCGTCGTCCTGCTCGATCAGGAAGGCCGGGGCGGCGGCCGAGCCGTTGCGGGTGATCTCGTGCCCCTTGATGCGGCGCGAGACCTTCCTGTCGAACCGCTCGGTGATCCTGCCGGTGGCGACCCCGTCGCCCCAGTTCCATCGCACCGTCTCTCCGACCTGAAACCTGCTCATCGCGTCTTCTCCCTTGGCTGGGAGGAAAACCCGTGGCGCGGCAGGATGTTCCGCGCCTATTCGCCGGGCGTGGTGGCGGTGGCGGCGTCGGGCTCGGCGGGAACCGCGTCGGCCTCCGGGGTGTCCGGGGTCCCAGCCTCGGCGCCGGCGGGCTTCTCGCTCTCCTGCACCGGCGTGTCGGTGGTCAGCACGCCGTTCACCCAGTCGCCGGTGCTCTCTTCGCCGGTGGCATAGCGCATGGTGCCCTCGCCCTGGCGCTTGCCGTCCTTGAAATGGCCCTCGTAGACGTCGCCGTTGGCATAGGTCGCGACGCCCTCGCCCTCGATCTCGCCATTCGCCCAGGCACCCTCGTAGCGGAAGCCGTCGGGCATGGTGATCGTGCCCTGGCCGTGGCGCTGCCCGTCGCGGAAGGCGCCGGTGTAGACCGTGCCGTCGGGATAGGTCGCGACCCCCTCGCCATGGCGCTGGCCATCCTTCCAGTCGCCCTCGTAGCGGTAGCCGTCGGGGTAGGTCATGGTGCCCTTGCCGTCGTTGCGGGCGTTCCTGAAGGTCCCCTCGTAGACGAGGCCGTTGGCGTAGCGCGCCACGCCCTCGCCCTCGATCACCCCTTCGACCCAGGCGCCTTCGTAGGTCGAGCCGTCGGGATAGGTGATCTTGCCCGCGCCATTCGCGAGATCGCCGAGGAAGGCGCCCTCGTAGACCGAACCGTCGGGATAGGTGACCTTGCCCAGACCCTCGATCTGGCCGGAGACCCAGTCGCCCTCGTAGCGATAGCCGTCCTCGCCGATGAAGGCGCCGATGCCCTGGCGCTGGTCATTGTCGAAGGCGCCCTCGTAGACGTCGCCGTTGGCATAGGTGACCTTGCCCTGGCCCTCGCGGCGGCCGTCGACCAGTTCGCCCTCGTAGACGTCGCCGTTGGGCTGGGTGAGCTTGCCGATGCCGTCGATCTGGCCCTCGCGCCAGGTGCCCTCGTAGACCAGCCCGTCGGGCATGGTGAGCTTGCCCTGGCCGTCGCGCAGCCCGTTGGCCACCCGGCCCTCGAAGACCGAGCCGTCGGGATAGGCGATCTCGGCATTGCCCTGCTTCACGCCGTTGACCCAGTCGCCCTCGTAGCGGTAGCCGTTGGGGCCGGTCATCACGCCGCGCCCGTGGTGCAACGCGTTGCGGAAGGCACCCTCGTAGCGCATGCCGTTGGCGTATTGCATGACGCCCTTGCCGGTGATCTTGCCGTCGAGCCAGGAGCCCTCGTAGGTGCCGCCGTCGGCAAAGACGATGCGACCGACGCCCTCGGGCTTGCCCTTGGCGAACTGCCCCTCGTAGACCGAGCCGTTGGGGAAGCGCGCGACGCCCTCGCCGCGGATCTCGCCCTCGACCCATTGCCCGGTGTACTCGTAGCCGTTCGGCAGGCGGTAGGTGCCGGTGCCGTGCTGCAACCCGTTCTGGAAGGTGCCCTCGTAGACCCCGCCGTCGTCGTATTGCTTGGTCTGAACCTCGCCCCCCGCGACCTGCGCGAGCGCGGGATAGGTGAGCGCCGCCACCGCCGCCGCCGTAAGGATGGTTCTGCCTGAGAGCTTCATGCGCCTTCCCTGCCGGCCCCTGCCGGATGCCTGTTGTTCTGCGCCGATATTCGGCCCTTCTGCCGTCGCGAAACTAACCAACACCCCCTTGGCTGACAATCTCTTTTGCCCGTTCTTTCCCCTCGCCTCCTTCCCCTCCGGCGTGGTTCTGCTATGTGGGCACGCGGATGTGACCAAAAGGATGTGGCTCATGGCTGACCGTTTCCGCCTGACCATCGCGCAGCTGAACCCCACGGTGGGCGATCTTGCCGGCAATGCCGCCAAGGCCAAGGCCGCCTGGGAGGAGGGCCGCGAGGCCGGGGCGCAGCTCGTCGCCCTGCCCGAGATGTTCATCGCCGGCTACAACGCCCAGGACCTGCCGATGAAGCACGCCTTCACGCTGGACTGCATGGCGGTGGTGCGGAAACTTGCCGAGGACTGCGCCGACGGTCCCGCCCTCGGGATCGGCTGCCCGTGGATCGAGGGCACCGAGCTCTTCAACGCCTACCTGATCTGCCGCGGCGGACGCATCGTCACCGAGGTCTTCAAGCACCACCTGCCCAACTACGGGGTCTTCGACGAGGTCCGGGTCTTCGACAGCGGCGACATCGGCGGTCCCTACGCGGTGGGCAACGTCCGCATCGGCTCGCCGATCTGCGAGGACGCATGGTACGAGGACGTGGCCGAGACCCATGCCGAGACCGGCGCCGAGTTCCTGCTGGTGCCGAACGGCTCGCCCTATCGCCGCGGCAAGCACGACACCCGGCTCAACAAGATGGTGGCCCGCGTGATCGAGACCGGGTTGCCGCTGGTCTACCTCAACATGGTGGGCGGGCAGGACGACCAGATCTTCGACGGCGGCTCCTTCGTGCTGAACCCCGGCGGAGAGGCGGCGCTGCAGCTTCCCGTCTTCGAGGAGGAGATCGCGCAGGTCGACCTTATCCGCACCCCCGAGGGCTGGCGCGCCGAGGACGGGCGCTTCGTGCAGCACCCGAGCGACATGGAGCAGGACTACCACGCCATGGTGCTGGCCCTGCGCGACTATTGCCGCAAGACCGGCTTCGGCAAGGTGCTGCTCGGCATGTCGGGCGGCATCGACTCGGCGCTGGTCGCGACCATCGCCACCGATGCGCTCGGCGCCGGGAACGTGCGCTGCGTGATGCTGCCGTCGGAATACACCTCCGAGCATTCGCTCGAGGACGCCAAGGCCTGCGCCACGAACCTCGGCTGCCACTACGATTTCGTGCCGATCTCCGAGGGCCGCACTGCCATCACCAACACGCTGGCGCCGCTCTTCGAGGGGCGGAAGGCCGACCTGACCGAGGAGAACATCCAGTCGCGCCTGCGCGGGCTGCTGCTGATGGCGCTCAGCAACAAGTTCGGCGAGATGCTCCTGACCACCGGCAACAAGTCCGAGGTGGCGGTGGGCTATGCCACGATCTACGGCGACATGGCGGGCGGCTACAATCCGATCAAGGATCTCTACAAGACCCGGGTCTTCGCCATCTGCCGCTGGCGCAACGAGAACGCGCGGCCGTGGATGATGGGCCCCGCGGGCGAGGTGATCCCCGAGCGGATCATCACCAAGCCGCCCTCGGCAGAGCTGCGCCCCGACCAGAAGGACAGCGACAGCCTGCCCGACTACCCGGTGCTGGACGCGATCCTCGAGATTCTCGTCGACCGCGACGGCTCGATCGCCGACTGCGTCGCGGCGGGCTACGACCGGGCCGATGCCAAGAAGGTCGAGCACCTGCTCTACATCTCGGAATACAAGCGCTTCCAGTCCGCCCCCGGCGCGCGGCTCTCGCAGAAGGCGTTCTGGCTCGACCGGCGCTACCCGATCGCCAACCGCTGGCGCGACAACGGGTGAGCGCGATGCGGCCGCGGATCCTCTTCGTCGTGCAGCGGTTCCACACGAACCTCTGGGAAGCCACGCGCGCGCTGAACGAGGCCGGGGTCGACGTGGCGGTCTGGGGCGCCGGGCACGGCAGGACCGAGGATCACAGCATCGTCGCGCCGAAGCTCTTTCCCGAGGATGTCGCGCCCGCCGAGCTGCGCGCCGCCTGGGAGGCGCTGAAGCCCGACCTCGTGATCCTGCGCAACGTCGCCCCGCACCGCCGCGCCGTTGCCCGGCTGGCCCGCGCCAGCGGCACACCGATGTGGTTCTACGACCTCAACCCCTACCACTGGCGCGAGCCGCTGAAGCGCAAGCTGACCCGCCGCTTCCACGGCCTGCCGCTGCGCCGCGTGACGCCGGTGCTGGGGCTCGACACCTCGGTCCCGCCGGACCGCGGCGCACGCTACATCCCCTGGCCGGTGGTCGCCGCGCCCGAGGCCCCGGCCCGCAGCGGCGAGGGGCCGGTGACCGTGCTCTGCGTCGCCAAGCTCTACAACCCGCGCAAGAACCATGGCCTCGTGATCGAGGCGCTGCGCGCGGCGGGCCGTGCGGGCAAGGTGCGGCTGATGCTCGTCGGCACCACGGGCGATCCGCAGAAGCACGCCGCGCAGATCGCCGCGCTGCAGGCGGAAGCGGCGGCCGAGCCCTGGCTCGACCTGCGCGCCAACGTGCCCTTCATGGAGATGCCGGGGCTCTACGCGCAGGCGGACATCTGCATCCTGCCCTCGGTGCGCGAGCCGCTCGGCTTCGCCCCGGTGGAATCCATGGCCCATGGCTGCGTTCCGGTGATCTCGACCGACGCGGGTTCGGCGGGCTACGTGCGGCACGGCGAGAACGGCCTGCATGTCGATGTCGAGCGCCCCGGCGCGGTCGAGGAGGCGCTGACCCGGCTGATCGAGGACCTGGCCCTGCGCCAGCGCCTCGGCGGCGCCGCGAAGGAGACCGCGCAGGGAGAGCTGGGGGCCGAGCGCTTCGTCGCCCGGATGCGCGACCTGATGCGCGAGAGCGGCGTCAGGGGCTGAGCCCGGTCACTCCCACCAGCGGTCGATGCTGGCGATGTCGTCATCGGACCAGCCGAAATGGTGGGCGAACTCGTGCACCGTCACGTGGGTGACCAGCTCTTCGAGAGTCACGTCGTCGCGCTCGCGCCATTCCTGCAGGATCGGCTCGCGGAACAGCCAGACCGTGTCGGGATAGGGCGATGGCCAGCTCGAGGACTTCTCGGTCATCGGGATGCCCTCGTAGAGCCCGGTGAGTTCGAGCGGGTCGTCGATCTCCATCTCGTCGAGGATCGCGTCCGGCGGCCAGTCCTCGACGCGCAGCACCACCTCGGCGGCGGCGGCGCGGAAGGGCGGAGGCAGGGCATCGACCGCGGCGCGGGCCATGGTCTCGAAGGCGGCGAGATCGGGATCTTTCATGCGCCAGATATGGCCTGCGTCCGCGCGGCGGAAAAGGGGGCAGCACGCCGCGGCGGGCGAATTGAGGCGGCCCGTCCCCGCGACGCCGTGTCCCATCCCCCGCCCCGCCCGGTGGCGTAGAAGCCTGCGAAACCGGCGTGGCCGGAGTCCCCTCACAGACCCCGCAAATGACGCGAAGACAGGTCGCTTTCGGGCCATTGCGTCGCAAATGGCACAGAACTTCGCCGCCGCCGCCCTTAGCTGCGCGCTTCGCCCAAGGAGAATTGCCCATGATCACCGTCCACAGCATCCCCGAAGCCTTTTCCGAGGCGGAATGCACGCGCCTCGTCGAGATCGCGCGCAATGCCGAGGCCTCGGATGCGCGGCTCGTCGGGCAGCAGCGCGCGCACGACCTGCGCCGGGCGGACCTCGTCTGGCTCGATGACGTCGAGGGCACCGGCTGGGTGATGGACCGGATCATCGACCTCGTGCGTGAGGCCAACCGCAGCGCCTATGACTTCGCGCTCGACGCCTTCGACGAAAGCGCCCAGGTCGCCCGCTACGGCGCCGAGCGCGAGGGGCATTTCGACTGGCATTCGGACATCGGCGAGGGCCGGCTCGCCTCGCGGCGCAAGCTGACCATGGTGGTGCAGCTGTCGGAGCCCACCGCCTACGACGGCGGCGCGCTGGAAGTGATGCCGTCCAACCACGTGATCACCGCCGAGAAGGCGCGCGGCACGGCGACGCTCTTCCCCTCCTACATGCTGCACCGGGTCACCCCGGTCACCGGCGGCGAGCGGCATTCGCTGACCATCTGGGCGCACGGTCCGGCCTTCCGCTGAGCCTGTGCGACCAAGACAAGGGCGGCGCGGCCCACCGGACCGCGCCGCCTTTTCCTTTGCCCCGCCGTCTCAGCTCATCAGCAACTGGTAGCTGTGCGGCAGGTAGCGGAACCCGTCCTCCTCGGCGATGACGTAGCCGATCGCCGGGAACGGCATGTGGTAGCCGATGAAGGGCGTGCCGTCCTCGGCCAGCGTGCCGAGGATCTTGCGCCGCGACGAGGCGGCGAGCTCCTTGTCCATGTCGAAGCGCACCTCCCAGTCGGGCTTGCCCAGCGACCAGACGTAGTGGTTCGCAAGATCGGCGGTGAGCATCATCTTCTTCCCGCCGCTCTCGAGCATGAAGCACATGTGCCCCGGCGTGTGCCCCGGGGCGAGCACCGCGGTGATCCCCGGCGCCACCTCGCCGCCGTTGCTGAGGAAGGCGAACTCCGCCTCGAGCGGGCGCACCTTGTCCTCGAAGGTCTCGTTGCCGGCGGCGGTCCAGTGGTCCCATTCCGCCTGCCCGGTCAGCAGCGCGGCATTGGCGAAGGTCGGCGTGCCGCCGTCCGAGAGGCCGCCGATATGGTCGCCGTGCATGTGGGTGATCACCACGTGGCTGACGTCTTCCGCCGTGTAGCCCGCCGCCTCGACCGCCGCCACGATCCCCGCCGGGTCGAGCCCGGTGTCGAAGAGGATCAGCGCGCTGCCGGTGTTGACCAGCGTCGGGGTGAAGAAGAACTGCGCCTTGTCGGTGGGAATGTGCGCGGCCTCCGACACCTCGGCGAATTCCTCGGGGCTGACGTTCATCCCGAAGGTGCCCTGCGGGTCCGGCACGGTGCGCGTGCCCGCCATCATCGCGGTGACCTCGAACTCGCCGAGCGGCACGCGGTAGACGCGCGGCACCTGCGGCCCCTGCGCCGCCTGCGCGCGGGCGGGGGCGGCCCCGCCGAGCCCGGCGGCAAGCGGAAGCGCCGCGGCGCAGGTCAGCGCCGTGCGGCGGGTGATCTTGTCCTTTTGCATTGTCGTCGTCCTCTCCTGCTGTTCTGCGCGAAAGCATAGCTCCCCAGCGTCAACAGGCCATAACACCGAATTCTGCGCCTCATCACATCCGCGTATTTGCGCGGCGTTAAACGGAATCGGGATAGCCCGGTGTCCGCGATCATGACCAGTGAAGGAGCCGTGGATGATCCCGGACGCATCTAACCCCTGCTGGCGCCGCGTTCTGACCTCCGAGGCGGAACTGTCGGGCGCCGTGCTTGCCACGAAGATCCTCGTCACCCGGCTGCGGCGCGAGGTGAGGTCGAAGCCTGCGGACATGACCGGCAAGATCGCCGAGCTGCGCGGCTACTTCGAGAAGAACGCCTTCGCCACCAAGGACATCGCCCTCTTCTGACAGGGCAGGCCACGGAAAGGAAAGCCGATGAAGAACACCCTGATGACCCCGGCGCAGGCTGCAGAGCGCATCGCGGCGGGCGCGACGCTCGTCATCGCCGGTGCGGAAGAGGCGCTGACGGCATTGCCGCGCGGCCGCTGGATCGGCGGCACCTCGGTCTATTTCATGACCGAGGACGGCGGCCACGTGGACCGCGAGAACCTCTTCGTCACCGAGATCGAGGCAGCCGAGGATGCCCGCCCCGTGCTCTACGAGGGCGAGGACCTGCCGAGCCTGACCATGGGCCGCTACGAGGACGGGCTCTCGGTCATCCTGATCCCCGCCTTCAGCAAGGCGCACGAGGCCTATGCGATCGGCGCGGCGGAATTCCCCGGCCTCTTCGACCAGCCGGTGATGGGCTGGGTCACCGGGGTGCATCTCGACGACCTCGCGACGCGCAAGCCCAAGGTCTTCGACGGCAGCCGCGGCACCGCCTACGACGAGGGCGCGCTGGTGCTGCACGTGAAGCTGCCCGCCGACCGGATCGCCAATGTCGAGATCCTCAACCTCTTCGAGCAGGACACCGGCGGGGCCGAGATCAGCTTTGCCGCCACCGGCTTCTCGGCGCGCCGCGCCATGGTCGACGGCGCGGAGGTGGATTTCGCCGAGTGGGTGCAGGCGCAGGGCATCGACACGCGCCTGCCGCTGGTGGCCAATTACGCCGGCGCGATGATCAACGTCTCGTTCCAGTCGGTCGGGGCCGAGGGGGTCGCCTTCTACGCGCCGGTGATCGAGGGCGTGTCCTACCGCATCGCTCACAGCCCCGGCGACTATGCCACGATCTTCGCACAGCGCGCGCAGGGGGACGGCGCGCAGGAGCTCTCGTGCAACTGCATCCTCAACTTCCTCTACGGCGAGCTGGAAGAAAAACGCACCGGCAGCTTCACCGGCCCTGTCACTTTCGGCGAGATCGCCTACATACTTCTCAACCAGACAATGGTGCGGCTGCAGCTGCATCGTCTGGAACACGCCGCGGTCGCCTGACCCGGCCTCTCCGTCTCCCCCGGCCATCTCTCTCTGGTCGGGGGAAAGGAGCGCCCCTGAAGGGCCGAACCACCTAGTGATGCCAAGCGTTGTCCCGCCGGTGCGGCGCTAGACCGCGATCTCGCTCGCGCCGCACTGGGCCAGCAGGTCCTGCACCATCGCCCGCGTGCAGAGCCGCGTGCCCGGCGTGGTCACCGTCGCGCTGGCCGCCGCCGCGCCGAGCGCCAGCGCCTCGGGCGCGCTCAGCCCCCCGGAAATGCCGAAGGCATAGGCGCCGACGAAACTGTCACCCGCGCCGACCGCCGACAGCACCGTGACCTTGGCGGCGTTCACCTGCCAGAGCCCCTCCGGCCCCGCCATCACCGACCCGTCCGGGCCGCGGGCGAGGATCACCCGCTCGGCCGCGCCGCGCGACACCAACTCCGCGGCGAACCGCGCCGAGTCGGCGCGGGTCATCAGCGGACGCCCGGCAAGCTCCTCGGCCTCGAGGCTGTCCATGCGCAGCACGGCGGGCGCGGGATCGGTGCCGCGCGCCAGAAGCTCGAGCACCGGCCCCGAGGTGTCGACGATCAGGCAGGCGCCGCGCCCCTGCAGCACCCGGGCAAGCCGCACCGGGAAATCGTCCGGCACCCCCGGCGGATGGCTTCCGCTCAGCACCACGATGCCGCCTTCGTGCACCGCGCTGGCGATCGAGGAGAGCGCGTCGAGCACGTCTTCCTCTTCCCAATCCGGGCCCGGCATGACGAAGCGGTACTGCTCGCCGCTGTGCCGGTCGTGGACCGCCATGCTCTCGCGCGTCTCGCCCGGCGCGCGCATCCGCACCAGCGGCAGGCCAAGCTCGACCAGCGCCGCCTCGAGCCGCATTCCCGTCGGCCCCCCAAGCGCCACGAAGGCCCGCGCCGGGCCGCCGAGCTCGGCCGCGACCCGCGCCACGTTGATGCCGCCGCCGCCCGGATCCGCGCTTGGCGCGGTGCAGCGCAGCTTCGGCCCGGCGACCACGCGATCGGCGGAGGTCGACAGATCGAGGGCGGGGTTGAGCGTGACGGTCAGGATGTCTCTCATGGGGCGGAGAATACACCGCTTCGGCACTCCGCCAAGGGTCCGCGAACTGGACAAATGCGCGCGCTTGTGAAATTGCCACCCGCGTATGCAGGAGGCTTCCATGACCACCACCCGTTTCGCACCGTCGCCCACCGGTCACATCCATGTGGGCAACCTCCGCACCGCGCTGTTCAACTACCTGATCGCGCGCAAGTCCGGCGGCACCTTCATCCTGCGCATCGATGACACCGATGCCGAGCGCAGCAAGGAAGAGTATGTCGACGGCATCAAGCGCGACCTCGAATGGCTCGGTCTGCACTGGGACAAGACGGAGCGACAGAGCGCGCGGCTGGACCGCTACCACGCCGCCGCCGACGAGCTGCGCGCCATGGGCCGTTTCTACGAAGCCTTCGAGACGCCGACCGAACTCGACCTCAAGCGCAAGAAGCTGCTCAACATGGGCAAGCCGCCGGTCTACGACCGCGCCGCGCTGGAGCTGTCCGAGGCCGAGAAGGACAAGCTGCGCGCCGAGCGCGGCAACGGCGTGTGGCGCTTCAAGCTGATCCAGGAACGCATCGACTGGCCCGACGGCATCCTCGGCCCGATCTCGATCGATGCGGCCTCGGTGTCGGACCCGGTGCTGATCCGCGGTGACGGGCAGATCCTCTACACGCTCGCCTCGGTCGTCGACGACATCGACATGGGCGTGACCAACATCGTGCGCGGCTCGGACCACGTGACCAACACCGCGACGCAGATCCAGATCATCGAGGCGCTCGGCGGCACCGCCCCCGGCTTCGCGCACCACTCGCTGCTCACCGGCCCGCAGGGCGAGTCGCTGTCGAAGCGCCTCGGCGTGCTGTCGATCCGCGACCTGCGCGAGGCGGGCGTCGAGCCCGAGGCGCTGCTGTCGCTGATGGCCCGGCTCGGCTCGAGCCAGCCGGTCGAACTGCGCCTGTCGCTGGAAGAGATCGCCGATGGCTTCGACCTCAGCCAGTTCGGCGCTGCCCCGACCAAGTTCGACGAGCAGGACCTCTACCCGCTGACCGCGCGCAAGCTGCACCAGCTGCCGCTGGCCGACGTGGCCGAGGAGCTGACCGCGCTCGGCGTGCCCGCCGGCAAGCAGGAGGCGTTCTGGAACGTCGCGCGCGAGAACATCGTCACCCGCAAGGACATCGCCGGCTGGTGGGAGCTGTTCCGCGACGGCGCCGAGCCGCTGATCGCCGACGAGGACCGCGCGTTCATCGCCGAGGCGATGGCACTGCTGCCCGAGGGCCCCTACACCCAGGCGACCTGGGGCGAGTGGACCCAGGCGGTGAAGGAGGCCACGGGCCGCAAGGGCAAGGGCCTCTTCATGCCGCTGCGCAAGGCCCTCACCGGGCTCGAGCGCGGGCCCGAGATGGCCGACGTGCTGCCGCTGCTCGAGAAGATCCCGGCAAAGGACCTGGCGAAGTAAGCCTCGCCCGATCGAAATGCGAAAGGCGGACCCCCGGGTCCGCCTTTTTCATTCGGGGTGCCGGGGTGCCGGGTCACGCCTCGGCGCGTTTCTCCTCCAGCCAGCGCCGATCCGCCTCGACGGTCAGCGCCGCCTCGGCATGGGCGAAGGTGTAGGCGCGCGTGACCTCCGCCGCCTCGGCAAGCGCCAGCCACTCCGCCCGCCGCAGCACCTTCATCGCCGAGAGCACGCAGGAGATCACCTCGGGCCGCGCCGCGCCGTCGCGGATCAGCGGGTAGAACCCGTCCTCGAGCAGGTGCGCCGGGTCCAGCGGCGCCATCTGCACATGCGGGAACTCGGGCGGCGCCTGCGCCGGAACACCGAGCCCCATCAGCATCCGCTCGAGCCGCTGCACCACGTCGATCGCCGTGCCGGGATCGTTGACCGCAGGCGAGAGCGCGCGGATGGCGACCTCGTTCATCACCATGACCCCGTAGCGGGCGTCCTGTTCCATGGTGCGCGCCGGGCCGAGGGTGAAGCACCGGGCGATCTCCTCCGGCGCGACATGCCCGCCGGCGACCTGCCCCAGCGGCATGCCCGGCACGAGATGCGCGCCGGGATGGGCGATGACGCGGAACACCGCCTCGGCGGCGGCAAGCTTCTCTTCCAGCGCCTCGAGGTTGATGTACTGCACGTATCCCGCCCGGCTCGCGGGGACCTCGCGCGCGTCCGATGGTAGTTCCCCGCCGGGCAGTGCCGCGCCCAGCGATGGCCGCTCCATCGCGCGCTCGAGCGGCGGCAGCGCGTTTTCCATCACGCGGTCCAGCGTGTGGTCCATGCTGCCCATGACGCTCAGGTGCCCGATCCAGCGCAGCATGGCGGCGATCACCGCGACGATGCTGGCGATGGTCAGGAAGAAGATCACCACCGCCGACTCCTCGGAATAGAGGCCGGCGTTGAACAGCACGAGCGCGGTCAGCGAAAAGAGGAAGGTCCCGGTGAACGCGGCGAGCGCGGTCTGCGCCGTGCTGTCCTCGAGGTGCAGCCGATAGGCGCGCGGCGTCGCCTGGCTGGCGGCGGACTGGAACGCCTGCACCATGACCGAGAGCGAGAAGGTGGTGACGGTCAGCATTGTGGTGGCGAGGATCGACAGGATCGGCGTCACCGCGTCCTTGCCGAACCGATCCTTCATCCAGTCCGGGATGAACCCCTGGAAGACCGGCGCCAGCGCGACCGCGAGCAATGCCAGCACCGCGCCGGTGAGCACGCGGACCCCGAGCCGCTTCGAGACGCGGCCGAGCATCAGCAGCCAGCGCGGTGTCATCAGGCGAAGACCTTCGCGCCCAACCCTGCCAGCGCCGCGTCGACGAAGGCCCGCTCGGCGTCGCTCAGGCTCTGCGCGCGCGGGTATTGCGGCGCGGCGCGGTCGTTGAGGATCGGCGCGTCCCAGTTGGCGGTGCTGGCGAGGAAACGCTCGGCCCCCGGCTTGCCGAATTCGTCGAGGTAGCCCTGCAGCACCACGTCGAGATAGCTCAGCAGCACCGGGTGGTCGGTGTCGGGCGCCATGCGGTCCACCTCGGGCACCACGTAGATCGCCATCTCGGCCACGGTCTGCGCGGGATGGCGCACGTCGCGCAACGCATCGGTGCGGTCGTAGCCGGCCTCGCGCAGGTCGAGCGCCGCCCAGCCCTCGGCATCGACCGGGGCGATCAGCCCCTCGATCTCGCAGGAGGGATCACGCAGCACGGTCAGCAGCGACACCGGCCGCCCCGGCACCCGCGCCCAGACCCGCCGCCAGCCCGAGGCGGAGGCCCGGTGCGCCGGTTCGAACCCGTGCGTTCTGCGGTTGACGAGCGAGCCATAACCGAAAAAATAAGATGTGCTCATTCCACGCATTTTCTTTCTTCAAATTGATGTGAGTCAAATCAGTCTTTGACCACGCCCTGTATCTAAACCGGCAATCATTCAAAGCGAGGACATTTCCGTGCGCGTGACCAAGAGAACGAATATCGCGATCCGCGTCCTGATGCATTGCGCCGCAAATACCGGGCGGCTGGTGACGAAATCCGAGATCGCGAGATGCTGCAACGCTTCGGAAAATCACCTGGCTCAGGTGATCAACCAATTGGCGCAGCTTGGATTTCTGAGCACCCATCGCGGCCGCAACGGCGGGCTCGAACTGGCGCGCCCGGCCGACCAGATCCAGATCGGCGAGGTGTTCCGCACGCTCGAATCCCCCGTGCCGCTGGCCGAATGCTTCGCCGACGCGGACAATACCTGCCCGCTGACCGATGCCTGCCGGCTGCGACTCGCGCTCACCGAGGCGGCGAACGCCTTCTACGCGACGCTCGATCCGATCACCCTCGACGAGCTGGTCTGCGACAATGCCCCGCTGATCGACATCCTCGTCCCGGGCAGGGCCTGCTCGGTCCCGCGTGGCACGGGCGCGCTTGCGGCGGTCGCGCAAGTATAATAGTTTCCGGCCATCGCGATGGGAGAACCGGTCAGACCGGTGCCGAAGGAGCAACCGCCCCGGAAACTCTCAGGCCACAGGACCTTCGCGACACCTAAAAACTCTGGAGAGAGGCGTTCCAAGCGCCCGCCGAAGGGATAACGATCTCAGGCGAAAGGACAGAGGGGGCATTTCGGGCGCGGGACAGATCCGCGCGGGAAATGCCCGGGGGCCCTGCGCCGTTCCGGGACGAGAGGATCGGGGAGCGCATGGACGAGCTTAAACGCACGCCCTTACATGATTTGCACATCGAGCTGGGCGCCAAGATGGTGCCCTTTGCCGGTTACGAGATGCCGGTTCAGTACAGGCTCGGCGTACTCAAGGAACATCTGCACACGCGCGAGAAGGCCGGGCTGTTCGACGTCAGCCACATGGGGCAGGTGATCCTGTCCGGCGAGAGCGTGGACGCCATCGCGCTGGCGCTCGAGGCGCTGGTGCCGGTGAACATCGCCGGGCTGGCCGAGAACCGCCAGCGCTACGGCTTCTTCACCAATGACGCGGGCGGGATCGAGGACGACCTGATGATCGCCAACCGCGGCGATCACCTCTTCGTCGTGGTCAACGCCGCCTGCAAGACCCAGGACATGGCGCTGATGCGCGCCGGGCTCGAGCCGAGAGGCGTGACGCCCCGCCTGCTCGGCGACCGCGCGCTGCTGGCGCTGCAGGGTCCGGCGGCCGAGGAGGTTCTGGCCTCGCTCAACCCCGCGGTCCGCGACATGCGCTTCATGGATGTCGCCACGATCGAGCTCTGCGGCGCCGAGTGCTGGATCTCGCGCTCGGGCTACACCGGCGAAGACGGGTTCGAGATCTCGGTGCCCGAGGACAAGGCCGTCGAGCTGGCCCGCGCCCTGCTGGCGCATGACGACGTCGAGCCGATCGGCCTTGGCGCGCGCGACTCGCTGCGGCTCGAGGCCGGGCTCTGCCTCTACGGCCATGACATCGACACCACCACCACGCCGGTCGAGGCCGCGCTGACCTGGGCGATCCAGAAGATCCGCCGCAGCGGCGGCGACCGCGAGGGCGGCTTCCCCGGAGCCGCGAAGATCCTCGCCGAGCTCGACGGCGGCGCGCCCCGCGCCCGCGTCGGGCTGCGCCCCGAGGGCCGTGCCCCGATGCGCGAAGGCGTCGAGATCTTCGCCGAAGCCGAGGGCGGCGCGCCGATCGGACGGGTCACCTCGGGCGGATTCGGGCCGACCACGGGCACTCCGATCGCCATGGGCTACGTCGACAGTGACCACGCGGTGACCGGAACCAAGCTTTTCGGCGAGGTGCGCGGCAAGCGCCTCGCCGTGGAAGTGGCAGAGATGCCCTTCGTGACGCAGACTTACAAACGCTGAGACAGTCAGGGACAGGACGATGAAATTTACCGAAGAGCATGAATGGCTCCGCGTCGAGGGCGACCTGGTCGTCGTGGGCATCACCACCCACGCCGCCGAACAGCTGGGCGACGTCGTGTTCGTGGAACTGCCCGAAGAGGGCACCACGGTCAGCAAGGATGACGAGGTGGTGGTGATCGAGTCGGTCAAGGCCGCCTCCGACATCCTCGCCCCGCTCGACGGCGAGATCGTCGAGGTGAACAGCCCGCTCGCCGATGAGCCGTCCAAGGTCAACGACGACCCCGAGGGCGACGCCTGGTTCTTCAAGATGAAGATCGAGGACCTCTCGGCGCTCGACGACTTCATGGACGAGGCCGCCTACAAGGACTTCATCGGCTGAGGTCCCCGCGCCCTGCCCCGCCGCCTTCGCGGGCGGCGACGCCGGGCCGGTGAGTATTTGAGGAAAGATGAAAGGGGCAGGGCCGCGCCTTGCCCCCGGAACAGCTGTTACACTGCTGCCACTCCACGACCTATTCGGGACGGATCGACATGGCCTTCACGCCCACCGACTACCTGCCTTACGATTTCGCCAACCGCCGCCACATCGGACCCTCGCCCAAGGAAATGGCGCAGATGTTCGAGGTGCTGGGCGTCAAGGACCTCGACGCGCTGATCAAGCAGACCGTCCCCGCCGGCATCCGGCAGGCGGACGCGCTGGAATTCGGCAAGCCGCTCTCCGAACGCGAGATGCTCTGGCACATGCGCGAGGTCGCCAAGAAGAACAAGGTGCTGACCTCGCTGATCGGCCAGGGCTACCACGGCACCGTCACCCCGCCGGCGATCCAGCGCAACATCTTCGAGAACCCCGCGTGGTACACGGCCTACACGCCCTACCAGCCCGAGATCTCGCAGGGCCGGCTCGAGGCGCTGCTGAACTACCAGACCATGGTGTCGGACCTCACCGGGCTCGAGATCGCCAACGCCTCGCTGCTCGACGAGGCCACCGCCTGCGCCGAGGCGATGACCATGGCGCAGCGCGTGGCGAAGTCGAAGGCCATGGCCTTCTTCGTCGACGAGAACTGCCACCCGCAGAACATCGCGGTGATGAAGACCCGCGCCGCGCCGCTGAACATCGAGATCATCGTCGCCAGCCCGGACGAGCTGGAGGCCGACAAGGTCTTCGGCGCGATCTTCCAGTACCCGGGCACGCATGGTCACGTCCGTGACTTCACCGGCGCCATGGAGGCCCTGCACGCGGCCAAGGCGATCGGCATCGTCGCCGCCGACCCGATGGCGCTTTGCCTGCTGAAGGAGCCGGGCGCGATGGGGGCCGACATCGCCGTCGGCTCGACCCAGCGCTTCGGCGTGCCGCTCGGCTACGGTGGCCCGCACGCCGCCTACATGGCCACCCGCGACGCCTACAAGCGCTCGATGCCCGGCCGCATCGTCGGCGTGTCGATCGACAGCCACGGCAACCGCGCCTACCGGCTTGCCCTGCAGACCCGCGAGCAGCACATCCGCCGCGAGAAGGCCACCTCGAACGTCTGCACCGCGCAGGCGCTGCTGGCGGTGATGGCGGGCTTCTACGCGGTGTTCCACGGCCCCGAGGGGCTGAAGGCCATCGCGCAGCGCATCCACCGCAAGACCGAGCGCCTGGCGCGCGGCCTGGAAGAGGCCGGCTTCAAGGTCGAGCCCGGCACCTTCTTCGACACGATCACCGTGGATGTCGGCCTGCTGCAGCAGGGCGTGCTGCGCGCCGCCGTGAAGGAGGGCGTCAACCTGCGCAAGGTGGGCGAGACCCGCGTCGGCATCACGCTCGACGAGACCACCCGCCCGGCGACGATCGAGGCGGTATGGCGCGCCTTCGGCCTCCTGCGCAAGGACGAGGACTTCGCCCCGCGCTACCGCCTGCCCGAGGCCTCGATCCGCACTAGCAGCTACCTCACCCACGAGGTCTTCCACATGAACCGGGCCGAGACCGAGATGATGCGCTACATGCGCCGTCTCGCGGACCGTGACCTCGCGCTCGACCGGGCGATGATCCCGCTCGGGTCCTGCACGATGAAGCTGAACGCCGCCGCCGAGATGATGCCGGTCAGCTGGCCCGAGTTCGCCGGTCTGCACCCCTACGTGCCCGAGGACCAGGCGCTCGGCTACAAGGAGATGATCGACGACCTGTCCGACAAGCTCTGCAAGGTCACCGGCTACGACGCCTTCACCATGCAGCCGAACTCCGGCGCGCAGGGCGAATACGCGGGGCTGCTGACCATCGCCTCGTGGCAGCGCGAGCGCGGCGAAGGCCAGCGCAACGTCTGCCTGATCCCGGTCAACGCGCATGGCACCAACCCCGCCACCGCCCAGATGGTCGGCTGGAAGGTGGTGCCGGTGCGCTGCGACGACAACGGCTCGATCGACCTCGTCGACTTCCGCGCCAAGGCCGAGCAGTACAGCGATACTCTGGCGGCCTGCATGATCACCTACCCCTCGACGCATGGCGTCTTCGAGGAGACGGTGCGCGACGTCTGCGCGATCACCCACGAGCACGGCGGGCAGGTCTACATCGACGGCGCCAACATGAACGCCATGGTGGGGCTCTCGCGCCCCGGCGATCTCGGCGGGGACGTCAGCCACCTCAACCTGCACAAGACCTTCTGCATCCCGCATGGCGGCGGCGGACCCGGCATGGGCCCGATCGGCGTGAAGGAGCACCTGATCCCGCACCTGCCCTCGCACCCGCTCGAGGACGGCATCGCGGGGCCGGTCTCGGCCGCGCCCTACGGCTCGCCCTCGCTGCTGCCGATCTCCTGGGGCTACATCCAGATGATGGGCGGCGCGGGCCTGACGCAGGCGACGCGGGTGGCGATCCTCAACGCCAACTACATCGCGACCCGGCTCTCGGGTGCCTACGAGGTGCTCTACACCGGCCACGAGGGCCGCGTGGCGCATGAGTGCATCCTCGACATGCGCCCCTTCGCCGACAGCTGCGGCATCACCGTGGACGACATCGCCAAGCGCCTGATCGACTGCGGCTTCCACGCCCCGACCATGAGCTTCCCGGTCGCCGGCACGCTGATGATCGAGCCGACGGAGTCCGAGACCAAGGCCGAGCTCGACCGCTTCTGCGAGGCGATGCTGGCGATCCGCGAGGAGATCCGCGCGGTCGAAGAGGGCAACTCCGACCCCGAGAACAACCCGCTCAAGCATGCGCCGCACACGATGGAAGACCTCGTGCGCGACTGGGACCGGCCCTACAGCCGCGAACAGGGCTGCTTCCCGCCGGGCGCCTTCCGGGTCGACAAGTACTGGCCGCCGGTCAACCGCGTCGACAACGCCTGGGGTGACCGCAACCTGACCTGCACCTGCCCGCCGATGAGCGACTACGCCGAGGCGGCAGAGTAAGCACGCACAACGGGCGGCGCCCCTCGCCGGGCGCCCCCGGGATCCCGGCCCGGGGTGCCGCGCGGCCTGCGCCTCCACATGGTCCAAATATCCCCGCCGGAGGCAAAGCCGAAGGCTTTCAACGCAAAAGGGCGGGACCTCGGTCCCGCCCTTTTCGTTCGTCCTGCACCGCGGCTCAGGCCGTCGCGGGCGCCTCCAGCAGGAATGAAAAGGCGTCGCGGATGCGCTCCCAGGTCTCCTTGTTGGAGGCGCAGAGCAGCACGCCCTCGCGCAGCTTGGCGTTGTAGTCCGAGCCGTCGAGCATCGCCACGTGGCCGCCCGCGCATTTCGAGATCAGCGCCCCCGCGGCGTGGTCCCAGGGGGTCAGCCGCGCCGAGAAGAGGAAGTCCACCGAGCCCTGCGCGAAGAGCCGGAACTCGTGCGCCGAGCAGCGCAGCGTGTGGCTGCGCTCGAAGCGCGGCAGCACGGCGGCGGCCTGCGCCTGCTTCTCCTCGGGGAAGAGGTAGAGCGGCACGAAGCCCTGCAGCTCGGAAAGCTGCCCGCCGGGCGAGACCGAGAGGTGACGGCTCAGGCGGCGGCGCGGGAAGAGCAGCTCGGCCGGGCCGCCGGTCTCGGCGATGACCACATCGTCCATGATCGGATCGTAGATCATCCCGAAGACCGGAACGCCGAAGCGCGTGGCCGACAGGATGATGCCGAAGGTCGCGAGCCCGTGCGCGTAGTTCCACGTCCCGTCCACCGGGTCGATGGTGAAGGCCAGTTCCGCGTCGCCGATGCGGTCGCGGATCTCGGGATGCTCGGCCACCGCCTCCTCGCCGACGATCAGCGCGTGCGGGTACATGCGCTGCAGGCCGCGCGCGATCATCGCCTCGGCGCCCTTGTCGGCGGCGGTCACGAGGTCCTGCCGCCCGGTCTTCTCGGAGATCTCGGACGGGTCGAGGGCGCGGAAGCGGGGCAGGATCTCGGCCTTGGCGGCGCGGCGCAGCAGGTTGAGGATGCTGGTGCGCTGCGCCGGGGTGATCGGGGCCGAGATCGGCATCGGCAGGGAATCGGTCATGGAAGAGGTCCGTTCTTTTCAGCCTTTGGTCAGGGCTGAACTGCCAGCCCCTGACGCAAGGTTCAAGCCACCTATTCGCGCGCGCGCAGAACCCGGGCAGGTCTTGCCGACAGCGGCCGCCAGGCGAAGGCTAGCCCCGCCAGCAGCGTCGCCAGTGCGCCGCCGAGGATGATGCCGAAGGCCGAGCCCCACATCACGTCGAACTCCGTCTCCATGAGGAAGTGGCTCACCGCCCAGCCCCCGAGGATGCCCGCGACCAGCGCCACGACCCCCGCCGCCGCGCCGAGCAGCGCCGAGCGCAGGGCAAAGCTCTGCAGGATGCGTGCGCGCGAGGCGCCGAGGGTCTTCAGCACCGCCGCCTCGTAGCTGCGCGCCGCCTCGCCGGCCGAGGCCGCGCCGATCAGCACCAGGAAGCCGGTCAGCAGCGTCGCCGCCGCGCCCCAGCGGATCGCCCCGGCCACGCCCTCGAGCAGTTCCGAGACCCGGTCGATGGCGTCGCGCACGCGGATCGCGGTGATGTTGGGATAGGCGTTGGCGAGGTCGCGCAGGATCTGCGCCTCGGCCTGCGGCTCGGCATAGACCGTGGAGATCCACGTGTGCGGCGCCCCGGCCAGCGCGGCGGGGTTCAGCGTCATGACGAAGCCGATCCCGGCGCTCGAGAAGTCCACCTCGCGGAAGCTGGTGACCGTCGCGGTGATGTCGCGGCCAAGGATGTTGAGGGTGATCTCGTCGCCGAGCTTGAGCCCGATCTCGGCGGCCTCCTCGGCGGCGAAGCTGACCTGCGGCGCGCCGGAATAGTCCTCGGGCCACCACTCTCCGACGGTGACCTTGGTGCGCGCGTCCGGCTGCGCCGCGTAGGTGACGCCGCGGTCGCCGCGCACCACCCAGTGCCCGCCCGCGACCTCGCGCGCGTCGCGCCCGTTGATCCGGGTGAGCACGCCGCGCAGCATCGGCGCGGTGTCGACCCGGCTGACCGCCTTGTCCCCGGCAAGCCGCGCCTTGAACCCTTCGATCTGGTCCGGCTGGATGTCGACGAAGAAATACGAGGGCGCGACTTCTGGCAGGTCGCGCGAGATGGCGGCGCGCAGGTTGCCGTCGATCTGGCCGATGGCCGCCAGCACCGACAGGCCCAGCCCCAGCGATAGCACCACCGAGGCGGCGGTCTCGCGCGGGCCGCCGATCGCCGAGAGCGCCCAACGCAGCGCCGGGCGGCCGCGCGCCATGGGTGCCGCGCGGTGCGCCAGCCAGCGGATGCCGGTCGCGGCCAGCGCGAGGATCACCAGCGCCGCCATGAGCCCGCCCGCGGTCCAGAGGGTGATCTTGCGGTCGCCCGAGAAGAGCGTCGCAGCCCCCACCAACAGCCCCAGCAGCACCAGCGTGGCGAAGACGTAGCGCTTCGCCGGCAGGCCCCGCGCGCTGTCGAGCGCGTCGCGGAACAGCGTGGCGGCGCGCACCTCCTCGGTGCGGGCCAGCGGCCAGAGTGTGAAGAGCAGCGCGGTCAGCACGCCATAGAGCGCCGCCTCGGCCAGCGGCCCGGGGTAGACGGTGAAGATCACCGGCACCGGCAGGGCGCTGGCAATGAGCGGGCCGAAGAGCAGCGGCACGCCCGCGCCGAGAATGAGGCCGAGCGCGATGCCGACCAGCGACAGCGCGCCGATCTGCAGGAAATAGGTGAGGAAGATGGTGTTTCGCGACGCCCCGAGCGTGCGCAGCGTGGCGATCACCGAAGTCTTGCGCGCGAGATAGGCGCGCACCGCGGCCGAGACGCCGATGCCGCCCACCGCCAGCCCCGAGAGGCCGACGAGCACGAGGAACCGCCCGAGCCGCTCGACGAAGCGCGAGATGCCCGGCGCGCCGTTGCGCGCGTCGCGCCAGCGGATGCCGCTTTCGCGGTAGCGCTCCGCCGCCTCGTCCTTCAGCGCGTCGAGATCGCTGCCGGGCGGCAGCAGCAGGCGGTACTCGGTCTCGTAGAGCGATCCCGGCGCCAAGAGCCCACTGTTGCCGAGGTCGGCGGTGCGCACCAGCGTGCGCGGGCCGAGGCCGAAGCCGTCGCCCGCGTCATCGGGCTCGCGCAGGATCACCGCCGAAAGCGTGAAGTCCTGCGTGCCGAGCCGGAACGTGTCGCCCGGCCTGAGCCCCAGCCGGTCGGCCAGCACCGGGGCCATCACCGCGCCGGGGTGCTCGCCCCCGTCCAGCGCCTGCGACAGCGGCATCGGCGGATCGAGCTGCATCTCGCCCAGCAGCGGGTAGGCCTCGTCGACCGATTTCACCTGCGTCAGGCCGCGCTCGGTCTCGCCGTCCCGTGTGACCGTGGCCATGGAGCGGAAATCGGTGATCTCCGAGACCTCGGTCGCGATGCCCTCGAGCCAGGCGCGTTCCTCACCCGAGGCGAAGCGGTAGGTGAACTCGGCCTGCGCGTCGCCGCCGAGCAGCACCGCGCCCTGGTCCGAGAGCCCCGCCTCGATGGCGGTGCGCACCGAGCCGACCCCGGCGATGGCGGCGACGCCGAGCGCGAGGCAAGAGATGAAGATGCGGAAGCCGTGAACGCCGCCGCGCAGCTCGCGACGGGCGAAACGGGCGGCGGTGGTGAGGCTCATGAAACCACCCTCACTCGGCGGCCCGCGCCCGAAGCCCGGCGGGGTCGATCCGCCCGTCGGTCAGCCGCACCACGCGGTCGCAGCGCTCGGCCAGACGGTTGGAGTGCGTGACCAGCACCAGCGTCGCGCCGTGCTCGTCGCGCAGCCCGAAGAGCAGGTCCATGATCGCCTGCCCGGTGCTGCCGTCGAGGTTGCCGGTGGGCTCATCGGCCAGCAGGATCTGCGGCCTCGGCGCCGAGGCGCGGGCCAGCGCCACGCGCTGCTGCTCACCGCCCGACATCTGCGACGGGTAATGCCCGGCGCGGTGGCCAAGGTTCACCCGCTCGAGCTCGGCCTCGGCACGGGCGAAGGCATCCTTGTGCCCGGCCAGCTCCAGCGGCGTCGCGACATTCTCGAGCGCGGTCATCGTCGGGATGAGGTTGAAGGACTGGAACACCACGCCCATGTGATCGCGCCGGAACCGCGCCATCTTGTCCTCGTCCATGCCGGTGAAATCCTGCCCGAGCACCGACACGCGGCCCGACGTCGCGCTTTCGAGCCCGCCCATGACCATCAGCAGCGAGCTCTTCCCCGATCCCGAGGGCCCGATCAGCCCCAGCGTCTCGCCCCGCGCGACCTCCATCGAGATTCCGTGAAGGATTTCGACCGGTCCGGCATTGCCCCTGAGGCTGAGGGTGACATCATTGAGGGCAATCACGGGATCGGGCATCGAAAGGGCCTTTCGGGAAATGGCACGTTCACTGACATATGGGGGCTTTGCCCTCCTCAGCAAGGCTGCGGCCTGCCTCACTTTTCTGGCAGCCCCCCTGCCCGCCTCGGCGCTGGAGATCCTCGCGCTCGGGGACAGCCTGACGCAGGGCTACGGGCTGCCCGCGCCGGACGGTCTGGTGCCGCAGCTGCAGGGCTGGCTCGCGGAGCACGGGCACGAGGTGACCATCGTGAACGGCGGCGTCTCCGGCGACACGACGGCGGGCGGGCTCTCGCGCGTGGCCTGGTCGCTGACCCCCGAGATCGACGCGATGATCGTGACGCTCGGCGGCAACGACATGCTGCGCGGCATCGACCCCGCGACCGCGCGCGGCAATCTCGACGGCATCCTCGGCGAGGCGCAGGCGCGCAACCTGCCGGTGCTGCTGGTCGGCATGACCGCGCCGGGCAACTACGGCCCCGACTACAAGGCGCAGTTCGACGCCATCTATCCCGAGCTTTCCGAGGCGCACGGCACGCTGCTCTTCGCGGATTTCTTCACCGGGCTGCGCGAGGGGGCGACGTCGCCTGCCGAGCTCTCGGCGCTGATGCAGGATGACGGGATTCACCCCAACGCGGAGGGCGTGAAGCGGGTCGTCGCGACGCTGGGTCCGAGCGTCGAGGCGCTCATCGCGCAGGCCGAGGACAGGTAGAAGCTCGGGTCAAGTGCCGGAATTCCGCCGCAGATCGCCCCTGCGCGCCGCGCCGTGCTCCCGCGGGCGCGGCGTCTTTATGGCTGAATCAGGAGCGGGCGATCACCGGGACGGTCCGCATGTCGTTGCCGCGCAGCGTCGCGAAGAGCAGCGGGAACAGGCCGGTCACGAGGCTCACCGAGAGGTAGAGGCCAAAGGCGTTCAGCACGGAACTGTCGAGGAAAATCCAGGAAAAGAGACCGCAGAGCGCACCGAAGATGCTTCCGGCCATGAGCGCAACAATCGCCATAATCGTACCCTTCGCTTCGGGTCCCGGTCGTCGGGGCCTCTGTTTTATGCCCCTTTTCTCGCCGCGAATTCGGGCTCGAATGTGGCGCTGCGGGTCGCGAAATGGGGCAATTTACCGGTGTTTTCCTGTTGCCGAAGGGCCGAACGGCGGCCCTTTCGAGGCCGCCGTCCCGGGCTCCGCGCCTGCGGTGCCGCCTATGGGCCGAAATCAGACCACGGTGACCCGCGTGCCCACCGGAACGCGCTGGTAGAGGTCGATGACATGCTCGTTGATCATGCGGATGCAGCCGTTCGACACCGAGTAGCCGATGGTGTTCGGCTGGGTCGTGCCGTGGATGCGGAAGAACGTGTCGCGCCCGTTCTGGAACAGGTAGAGCGCCCGCGCGCCGAGCGGGTTCCCGGGGCCGCCGGGCTCGACATAGTCATTGTCCTTGAACTTGGCGTAGGTCTGCGGCTCGCGCTCGATCATCTCGTTGGTCGGGCGCCAGGTCGGCCATTCCTTCTTGACCTGGATCACCGCCTCGCCGGTGAACTCCAGCCCGGCCTTGCCCACGCCGACGCCGTAGCGCAGCGCCTCGCCGGGCGCGGTGACGTAGTAGAGGAAATGCGCGCGCGGCATGATGAGAATCTGCCCCGGCTGCATGTCCGAGCGGATGCGGACGGTCTGGGGCGTGTATTTCGGGTCGAGCGCGAAGGCGGAGGCCGGGGCTACCGCGGCCAGAAGCGCCCCTGCGCTGGCCGTGGCGACGAATTTGCGACGGGTGATCATGGGCAACTCTCTGTATTGGACGACTGGCTTTCGGAGTCTGTGTCCATGGCGCGCAAAATCAATGGGTTTGACTCAAGGGTATTGTCACAATTGCGCGCAGAACACATATCAGATGAAATGAATGTATGGAGATCGAGAAATGGTCAAGCTTGTCTGCCTCGATTGTGGCCAGACCAACCGTGTCCCGCAAGAGCGTCTTGATGCCGCGCCGAAATGCGGCACCTGCGGCGCGGCGCTGATGGACGGCAAGGCGCACGAGATCGACGCCGAGACGCTGGCAAAGGCGATCCGCACCGACGAGACGCCGCTGGTCGTGGATTTCTGGGCGCCCTGGTGCGGTCCCTGCCGAATGATGGCGCCGGAATATTCCCGGGCCGCCACGGCGCTGAAGGGCAAGGCCCGGCTGGTGAAACTGAACACCGAGCAGCACCAAAGCGCCGCCGCGCAGTTCGGCATCCGCGGGATCCCGACGCTGATCGCCTTCGGCAAGGGCCGCGAAGCCGCGCGCCAGTCCGGGGCGATTCCCGCCGCGCAGATCGAGGCTTTCGCCCTGCGCGCCACCTCTGCAAAGGCCTGAGTCGCGCTGCGCGCCGGGGAGCTAGTTCTTCGGCGCGTTGGCATTGCGCCCCGCCAGCATGACGCTGATCGTGTAGGCCAGTTGCGGATCCATCCCCGACAGGATCGCCGCGGCCGCATCGGGGCGCATCCGCCCGAGGAAGCCGGCGGCAAAATCCGGCTCCATCTGCGAGAACACTGCCGACGCCTCGCGCGGCTTCATGTTGGCGTAGACCTGGGTGAGCTGGGCGACGTCATTCTCGGCCGCGGTCTCGGCCATGGCGAGCGTGGCGCGCAGCCGCTGCTCGCTCGCTTCCATCTCGGCGAGCTTCCGGTCGATCGTGGTCTGTGCGACGTTGAGCGCCTGCGCCCGGTCGCGCATCTCGGTCTCGCGCTGTGCAACCTGCGCCTCGCGGGCGCGCAGGGCCTCGAGCGCGGGCCCGAGGTCCTTCTCGCCGACGCAGGCTCCCGGCACGGCGGGCGCCTCCTGCGCGACGGCCGCGGCGTCGGGCGAGGCAGCCGCTTCCTTCGGCAGGCTGTCGAGGGCATGCGCGGCGCCGGTTCCGATGCGGACGAGCGCCGAGGCGACCAGCAATGCGCCAAGCACCGCCAGAACGCCCCGCCCCCGGCCGGGCACCATCCCGCGCAACATCACGCCGCGCCGCCGCGCGAATGGCGCAGGAAGACCGGCTCGCCGTCGGCCTTCGCCTTCTCTCCCGCCGCCTCCGGCAGGTCATGCATCGAGGCGATGTGAAGCTCGAGCCGCTGCGCCACCTGCTCGGCCCGCGTGGTCAGCCCAGACAGCACTTCGCCGGATTCCCCGGCGGTCTGCCGGGCCGCGTCCAGCGTGCGGGTCAGGTCGTCGACCTGCGCCGACAGCACGGCGACGGCCCCGCCGACGCCCTGCTCGAGATCGGTGAACCGGGTCAGCCGCCGCGACAGGATGAAACAGTAGAACCCGGTGCCAAGTGCCCCGGCAGCAAGCAGAATATCGGCAATCGTCTCCATTCGAGCCCCCTCAGTTCAAGACGAATTCGGTCACCAGAAGATCGTGGACACGGTCCTCTCCGGCGACCATCTGGATGCGGCGCAGCATCTGCGCCCGGAGCCGGATGAGCGCGCCCTGCGCCTCGACGTCCCCCGGCTCCAGCGCGCGCAGGTAGGTGTTCAGCACGTCGAGGATGCGCGGCATCAGCTGCGTGATGGCCGCCTGGTGTTCCGGCGCGACCTCGAGCTGCGCCGTGAAGCGCAGGTGATGCAGCGCCGTGACCGGCCCCAGCGAGGCGACCAGCTGCGGCAACTCGATGAAGCCCGCCGCCCCCGGGGCCCCGCCATGCGCGTCGCCATGCGCGCCGTCCGGCGCGGCGTCGTGCCCCGTCCCGGCAGCGCCGCCGTGACCTTCGGAGGCCCCTGCGGAAGGCCCCCCGCCAAGCGGCAGCATCCCGGAGAAGGCGGCAAAAAAGCCGCCGCCACCTCCGAGCAGGGCAAGCAGCAGCCCGATCAGGAGCGGAAGTTTCGAACCTTTCCTGCGCGGCGCATCGTCTTCGCCGGCCGCGTCGGCGGTGGCGTCGGTCATGGGACACCTCATCTCTCGCTCAGCGCTTATAGGGCTGGAGAGGCTAACCGATTCTTAAGTCCGCTCGGCCAAACATGCCTCTGTCCGACGCTGCCGCTGGCCGGCCGGCAAAGGGCGCGCCGAAAGGCAGGGCAGACAGGACGGAGGACTTCTTGCAGCAGCTCGCGACAGTCTGGAACGCGCTCACCCCGCGCCGCCGCGCGGTGGTCATCGGTGCCACGCTCGCGATGATTCTCGCGGTGTTCGGGCTGGCGAAGGTCGCGGGCTCTCCCCCGATGTCGCTGCTCTACGCCGGACTCGAGAACGGCGCCGCGGGCGAGGTGGTCGAGGCGCTCGAATCGCGCGGCGTCCCCTACGAGGTGCGCGGCGGCGCGATCTTCGTTCCCGACAGCCAACGCGACGCGCTGCGCATGACCCTCGCCAGCGAGGGGCTGCCGGCGAACAGCACCCAGGGCTACGAACTGCTCGATACGCTCTCGGGTTTCGGTACCACCTCGCAGATGTTCGACGCCGCCTACTGGCGTGCGAAGGAGGGCGAGCTGGCGCGCACCATCGTCGCCAGCCCGTTCATCGCCACCGCCCGGGTCCACATCGCCAATTCCAGCGCCAATCCGTTCCAGCGCGACGTCACCCCCTCGGCCTCGATCTCGGTCAGTGCCAGCGGCGCCGCGATCACCCCCGCCCAGGCGCGTGCGCTGAAATACCTCGTGGCCTCCGCCGTGCCCGGGCTGGTGCCCGACCAGGTGGCGGTCATCGACAGCGCCGGCGGGCTCATCGGCACCGAGGACGATCCCGGCGGCGGGCCCAGCGCCGAGGACCGCGCCGTGGCGCTGCGCGACCGCGTGCAGCGCCTGGTCGAGGCCCGCGTCGGGGCGGGCAATGCGGTGGTCGAGGTCAGCGTCGACACGGTCACCGAGAGCGAATCGATCCGCGAGCGGCGCTTCGATCCCGCGGGGCGCGTCGCGATCTCCACCGACACCGAGCAGGAAAGCAGCAACGACCAGAACAGCGGCAGCCCCGGCGTGACGGTCGCCTCGAACCTTCCCGACGGCCAGGCCGGCGGGAACCAGAGCTCGTCGAGCCAGAGCACCGATTCGCGCGAGCGGGTGAATTACGAGGTGTCCGAGACCATGCGCGAGGTCACCCGCGTGCCGGGAGCGGTGCGGCGGCTGACCGTCGCGGTGCTGGTCAACGGCAGTTTCGCGACCGCCGCCGACGGCACGCAGAGCTTCGTGCCCCTGCCCGACGCCGAGCTGGCCGCGCTGCGCGACCTCGTCGCCTCCGCCGTCGGCTTCGACGCGGCCCGCGGCGACGAGATCACCCTGCGCTCGCTGCCGTTCGAGCGCCCCGAGGGCCTCGGCACCGGGCCGATCGAGCCCGGCTGGTTCGCGGTGCCGCTGGACCCGATGACGCTGATCCAGCTCGGCGTCCTGGCCACCGTGGCGCTGGTGCTCGGTCTCTTCGTCGTGCGCCCGATCCTCTCGGGCCGGGGCGGCGGCGCGGCCCCGCTCGCCCTGCCCGGCGCGGAGCCGGCGCAGATGGCCCTCACCGGCGAGATCGACGAGGGCGACGATTTCGCGCCGCTTGCCACCCTCGGCAGCGGCCCCGATTTCGGCGGGCTCGGCATGGTGGATTTCGACTCGCCCGCCGAGGCCGACCCGGTCGACCGGCTGCGCGCCCTCATCGAGGAGCGCAAGACCGAGACGGTCGAGATCCTGCGCAGCTGGCTTGACGAGAAGGAAGAGGCGAAGTGAGCGACCTGCGCAGCTACTTCGAGGATTTTTCCACCCCGGCCGCGGGGATGGCCTCCTCCCGCGACGCGCCGGGCGAGGCCGAGGTCGAGACCGCGAAGCTCGAGTCCTTCGACACCGGCTACCGCGCCGGCTGGGACGACGCGATCAAGGCGCAGTCCGAGGAGACCGGCCGCATTTCCAGCGACTTCGCGCAGAACCTGCAGGACCTCTCCTTCACCTACAACGAGGCCTACCGGCAGGTGCTTGACGGGGTGACGCCGCTGCTCGAAGAGATGCTGCGCGCCCTGCTTCCCGGCCTGCTGCACGAGACGCTGGGACTGCACCTGAGCGAGCAGCTCGCGCAGATGGCCGAGGAGATCGCGCGGCGCGAGGTGGTGATCGCGGTCGCCCCCGGCACCGCGGCGCAGGTCGCGCCGCTGCTCGCCCGGGATTTCGGCTTCCCGCTGCGGCTCGAGGAGGACGAGACCCTGGCCGAGGGGCAGGCCGACCTGCGCTTCGGCGAGACGGAACGGCAGATCGACCTCAGCGGCCTCCTGCAGGAGGTGAGCCGCGCGGTCGAGGGGTTTGCCCATGACAATCGGAGGAACGCGGCGCATGGATGAGATTGCGGAAGGCCCCGGCGCCTTGCCCGGTGAAGGCGGGGCGGGACGCGGAGGACGAAGCCCGGGGGCGGCCTTCACCTCGGTCCCGATCGAGATCACCGTGTCGGTCGGCCGCGCCCGCCCGCTGGTGCGCGAGTTGCTCACCCTGGGCGAAGGCTCGGTACTGACCCTCGACCGCCGGCTCGAGGACCCGGTCGAGCTCTTCGTCGGGGACAAGCTGATCGGCACCGGCGCGCTCGAGGTCACCGGCGAGGGCGAGAATGCGCAACTCGCGGTGCGCCTGCTCGAGGTGATGGACATCCAGAGCCCGGGCTGACCATGCGCCGCCTTCTCCTCGCCGCTGCACTGGCCCCGCCGCTGCTCCTGCTGCTTTCCGGCATTGCGGCGGCGCAGCAGATCTCGGTCGACCTCGGCGAGAGCGGCTCGGTCACCGCGGTCAGCCTGCAGCTCATCGCGCTGATCACCCTGCTCAGCCTCGCGCCGGGCATCGCGGTCATGGTGACCTGCTTTCCCTTCATCGTGACCGTGCTGGCGATCCTGCGCCAGGCGCTGGGATTGCAGCAGTCGCCGCCGAACATGTTGATCGTCAGCCTTGCGCTTTTCCTCACCTTCTTCGTGATGGAGCCGACCTTCACCGAAGCGTGGACTCAGGGGATCGCGCCGCTGCTAGACGAGCGGATCGAGCTGGTGGAGGCGACCGAGCGGACCATCGCCCCGTTCCGCGCTTTCATGGCCGGGCGCTGCGATCCGGCCACCTTCGAGACCATGTCCGAGCTGCGGCCCGGAACCGGGGGAACCGCGCTCGCCCCCGAGGCGCCGCTCTCGCTGCTCATCCCCAGCTTCATGCTCTCGGAGATCGCCCGCGCCTTCCAGGTGGGCTTCCTGATCTTCCTGCCCTTCCTGATCATCGACCTCGTGGTCGCGGCGGTGCTGATGTCCATGGGGATGATGATGGTGCCGCCGGCGATCGTCTCGCTGCCCTTCAAGCTCGCCTTCTTCGTCATCGCCGACGGCTGGTCGCTGCTCTCGGGTGCGCTGGTGCGGAGCTATTTCTGAGCGGCGCGGGTCCCCGGAAACGAAACCTCCCGCAGGCGGGTGCCGCGGGAGGTCTTCATGTCAAACCGGGAAACAACCGGGACGCGCCGGAAAGGGTCAGAGCCCCTCGCCCGGCGTGTCGGCGTGCAGGTGCCGCTCGCCGCGCGACCGGGAGAGCGCGATCTGCTTCTGCCGCTCGCGGAACCGCGCCTTGTCCTCGTCCGAGGTCTCGGCGATGCAGTGATGGCAGGAGACGCCCTCCTCGAAGTCGGGGCGGGCGCGGTCCTCGGGCAGGATCGGGCGGCGGCAGGCGTGGCAAAGCTCGTGCGGCCCCTCGCGCAGCCCGTGTTCGACCGAGACGCGCCCGTCGAAGACGAAGCAACTGCCCTGCCAGCTGCTCTCTTCCTCAGGGACCTCCTCGAGGTATTTCAGGATGCCGCCCTTGAGGTGGTAGACGTCCTCGACCCCCTGGCTCAGCAGGTAGTTCGTCGATTTCTCGCAGCGGATGCCGCCGGTGCAGAACATGGCGATGCGCTTGTTGTGGAAGCGCTCCTTGTTCTGCTCCCACCACTCGGGGAACTCGCGGAACGAGGCGGTCTGCGGATCGACCGCGCCCTCGAAGGTGCCGATGGCGATCTCGTAATCGTTGCGCGTGTCGATCACCGCCACGTCGGGCGAGCGGATCAGCGCGTTCCAGTCGGCGGGCGCGACGTAATGGCCGACGCGCGCGCGCGGATCGACGCCGGGCTGGCCCATGGTGACGATCTCCTTCTTCAGCCGTACCTTCATGCGGGCGAAGGGGCGCTCGGAAGCCTCGGAGAATTTCCATTCCAGATCGGCGCAGCCGGGCAGCGCCCGCAGATGCGCGAGCACCGCGTCGATCCCGGCACGCGGGCCGGCGATGGTGCCGTTGATCCCCTCGCCAGCGAGCAGCAGCGTGCCGGTGACGGCCTGCGCGAGGCACAGGTCCAGAAGCGGGCCGCGCAGGGCGGCGGGATCGTCGAAACGGGTGAAGTGGTAGAGGGCGCAGACTGTGAACATGCGGGCGCGTTTACGCCCAAGGTCCGAGTCGGGCAAGCGACCGGATTGCCGCAGCATTGACGGGCCCGCGGCGCGACGCGTAAGCCTCTGGAAAGGTAACGCGGTTCTCCGGAGTTCAGGCCATGCACGCGCTCATCGTCATCGACGTCCAGACCGATTTCTGCCCCGGCGGCGCGCTTGCCGTGCCCGGCGGGGACGAGATCGTCGCCCCGATCAACGCGCTGATGGCCGGCTTCGACGCGGTGATCCTGACGCAGGACTGGCACCCGGCGGGGCATTCCTCCTTTGCCAGCGCGCATGCCGGCAAGGCGCCCTACGAGCTGACCGAGATGCCCTACGGCCCGCAGGTGCTCTGGCCCGACCATTGCGTGATCGGCAGCGCGGGCGCCGCCTTTCACCCGGCGCTGAACACCGACTGCGCCGATCTCATGATCCGCAAGGGCTTCAACCCGGCGATCGACAGCTATTCCGCCTTTTTCGAGAACGACCGCCGCACGCCCACTGGGCTCGAGGGCTACCTGCACACGCGCGGGATCGAGCGGCTGACCCTCGTCGGGCTCGCGACGGATTTCTGCGTCAACTACTCGGCACTCGACGCGGCGCGGCTCGGCTTTGCCGTCACCGTGCGCGAGGACCTCTGCCGCGCGATCGACCTGCAGGGCTCGCTCGCGGCCGCCCGCGCGGGGATGCAGGGGGCGGGCGTGACGCTGTCGCACGCCGCCTGAGCCGCCTGCGAAAGGAACAATCCGCCCCTCAAGCCGTTGCCTGAACGGCAGAAAGCGCTTGGCCCTTCCTGTCACATTCGCGTAACAGGGGCTCCGACTGCCCGTGAGGAGTGTGCGCCGTGGAAATCGCAACCCGAGTCTGGAACCATCGCTGGAAGATCGACCCGATCGTCCGGTCGCTGATCGACACCGATTTCTACAAGCTGCTGATGTGCCAGTCGGTCTACCACAACCGGCGCGACACGCAGGTGACCTTCAGCCTGATCAACCGCTCGAGCAACGTGCCGCTGGCCAAGCTGATCGACGAGGGCGAATTGCGCGAGCAGCTCGACCACATCCGCTCGCTCAGCCTGTCGCGCGGGGAAAGCACATGGCTGCGCGGCAACACCTTCTACGGCAAGCGCCAGATGTTCCGCCCGGATTTCATGGAATGGTTCGAGAAGCTGCGCCTGCCGCCCTATTTCCTCGAGCGCGTCGGCGACCAGTACGAGCTGACCTTCGAGGGCAGCTGGCCCGAGGTCATGCTCTGGGAGATCCCCGCGCTCGCGGTGCTGATGGAACTGCGCGGCCGCGCCGTGCTCAACCACATGGGCAAGTTCGAGCTGCAGGTGCTCTACGCCCGCGCCGCGACCAAGCTCTGGGAGAAGATCGAGCGGCTGCGGCAGGAGCCGGGCATCAAGATCGCCGATTTCGGAACCCGCCGCCGCCACAGCTTCCTGTGGCAGGACTGGTGCGTGCAGGCGATGATCGAGGGGCTGGGCGCGGGCTTCACCGGCACCTCGAACTGCCTCATCGCCAAGAACCGCGACCTGGAAGCGATCGGCACCAACGCCCACGAGCTGCCGATGGTCTATGCCGCACTGGCCGAGGATGACGCGGCGCTGGCCCGCGCGCCCTACGACGTGCTCGCCGACTGGCACCGCGAGCACGAGGGCAACCTGCGGATGATCCTGCCCGACACCTACGGCACCGAGGGGTTCCTGCGGAACGCGCCCGACTGGCTGGCCGGCTGGACCGGCATCCGCATCGACAGCGGCGATCCCGAGACCGGGGCCGAGATCGCCATCCGCTGGTGGCAGGAGCGCGGCGAGGACCCGCGCGAGAAGCTGGTGATCTTCTCGGACGGGCTCGACGAGGAGAAGATCCTCGAACTCTACCACAAGTTCTCGGGCCGGGTGCGGGTGTCCTTCGGCTGGGGCACGCTGCTGACCAACGACTTCCGCGGGCTTGCGCCCGACGACCGGCTGGCGCCCTTCAGCCTCGTCTGCAAGGCGGTCAGCGCCAACGGCCGGCCGACGGTGAAGCTCTCGGACAACCCCAACAAGGCCATGGGCCCCGAGGACGAGATCGCCCGCTACAAGCGCGTCTTCGAGGTCGGCGAGCAGCAGCGCCGCGACGTCGTGGTCTGATCGCGCCCCTCCCCTTCCAAGTCTGGCATGTGCCGCGGCGTCGCGCTATGACGGCGCGGCACTCTTACCTGAGGAAAGACCGCACAATGGCTGGCATCGAACCGCAACCCGGCATCATGGACATCGAGCTCTACGTCGGCGGCTCGTCGCATGTGGCGGGCGTCTCGAACGTCATCAAGCTCAGCTCGAACGAGAACCCCTTCGGCCCGTCCCCGGCGGCGCAGGAAGCGGTGCGGCGCGTGGTGCAGGAAATGCATCGCTATCCTTCCTCGGATCATACCGAACTGCGCCAGGCGATCGGCGATGTCTGGGGGCTCGACCCGCAGCGCATCATCTGCGGCGCGGGCTCGGACGAGATCATCGCCTTCCTCTGCCAGGCCTATGCCGGGCCGGGCACCGAGGTGATCCACACCGAGCACGGCTTTGCCATGCACAAGATCTCGGCCATGGCCGCGGGCGCGACCCCGATCGAGGTGGCCGAGCAGGACCGCGTGGTCAGCGTCGACAACATCCTCGCCGCCTGCACCGAGCGCACCCGGCTGATCTTCGTTGCCAACCCCGCCAACCCGACCGGCACGATGATCGGCCTCGCCGAGCTCGAGCGGCTGGCGAACGGCATTCCCGAGACCGCCATGCTGGTGATCGACAGCGCCTACGCTGAATATGTCGAGGGCTACGACGGCGGCGCCAAGCTTGCCACCGACCGGCCCAACGTCTTCATGACGCGCACCTTCTCGAAGCTCTACGGGCTGGGCGGGATGCGCATCGGCTGGGGCTACGGCCCGCAGCAGATCGTCGACGTGCTGAACCGCGTGCGCGGCCCGTTCAACGTGGCCGGCCTGACGCTGGTCGCCGCCGAGGCCTCGATCCGCGACACCGCCTATGTCGAGAAATGCCGCACCGAGAACGCCCGGATGCGCGCCTGGCTGGGCGAGGCGCTGGCCGAGCATGGCGTGTCGTCGGATGCCTCGACCGCGAACTTCATCCTCGCCCGCTTCGGCTCGCAGGCCGAGGCCGAGGCCTGTGATGCCTTCCTCCAGTCGCAGGGCGTGATCGTGCGCCGCACCACCGGCTACGGCCTGCCGCACGCGCTGCGCATCACCGTCGGCGACGAGGCCTCGTGCCGCCGCGTCGCGCATCTGGTGGGGCAGTTCAAGGCCGGCGCACGATGAGCGAGACGCAGAGCTACCAGCGCGTCGCGCTGATCGGCCTCGGCCTCATCGCCTCGTCGATCTTCTGGGCGATGAAGCGCGCGGGCATGGAGGCCCACGTGACCGGCTACGCGCGCTCGGCAGAGACGCGCGAGACCGCGAAGCGCCTCGGCCTCTGCCACGAGATCGTGGACAGTGCCGAGGAGGCGGTGAAGGATGCCGACCTGGTGATCCTTGCCGTACCGGTGGGCGCCATGGGCCCGATCGCCGAGACCATTGCCCCCTTCCTCAAGCCCGGCTGCACCGTGACCGACGTGGGCTCGGTGAAGAAGGAAGTCATCGAGGCGGTGCGCCCGCACCTGCCCGAGGGGGTGGATTTCGTCCCCGCCCACCCGATGGCGGGCACCGAGCATTCCGGCCCCGACGCGGGCTTCGCCTCGCTTTATGACAATCGCTGGTGCCTGATCGTGCCGGACGGCGCGTCGGAAGAGGCGACCGCGCGGCTCGAGGCCTTCTGGCAGGCGCTCGGCGCGCGGACCGAGCAGATGGAGGTCGAACACCACGACCTCGTCTGCGCGGTGGTGAGCCACGTGCCGCACCTCATCGCCTACACGATGGTGGGGGTCGCCGACGACCTGCGCCGCGTGTCGGACCAGGAAGTGATCAAGTTCTCCGCCGCCGGTTTCCGCGACTTCACCCGTATCGCGGCCTCGGATCCGACCATGTGGCGCGACGTCTTCATGACCAACAAGCAGGCGACGCTTGAGATCCTCGGGCGTTTCACCGAAGAGCTCTTTGCGCTGCAACGTGCCATCCGGACGGGCGACGGGCAATTGCTCTTTGACTACTTCACCCGGACGCGAGAAATTCGGCGCGGCATCGTGCAGGCCGGGCAGGATACGGATGCACCGGATTTCGGACGGGTGAAGGTGGAAAAATGATCTCTCGGGCAGCGGCACTGGTGGCAACGATGCTTCTGGCATCGTCGCTGGCCGCCGCGCCCGAAACCGCGCCGGATGCCTCGCTGCGCCCCGTGGCGCGCGAAGGCGCTGGCGCTTCCACCGCCGAGACCTCCGCCCCCGACACATCCACGACCGAGGCCCCCGCCTCCGCGACCCCGCCCGTCACCGCGGCGGAAAGCGGCACGCTCGAGCGGCCGAAGGCGCGCCCGGGCGCGCTCGAGGCGACGCTCGGAGACACCGGGGCGCAGGAGCCGCCCGCCGACGTCCCGGCCTTCGTCCCCGAACGGGCCGCCCGCGACATCGCCATGCGGCTCGCCTTCGCCGCCCGCTCGCCGCTTGCCATCCCGATGTCGCTCCGCCCGAGCCCGCGCAGCCGCGACGTGGTCGAGAAGGCGCTCGCCATCCGCCGCGAGCGCACCCGCGGCGCCGTCTGCGGCGACCCCGACCTGCAGGGCACGGTGATCGGCAGCGTGCCCGGGCGCGTCTCGGGCTGCGGGCTCGACGACGCGATCAAGCTGCGCTCGGTCTCCGGCCTCGCGCTCAGCACGCGCGCGACGATCGACTGCACCACCGCCCGCGCGCTCAAGTCCTGGGTCGACAAGACCGTGGTCCCCGCGGTCGGCGCGACCGGCGGCGGCGTGGCCAGCCTGCGCGTGGCCGGAAGCTACGCCTGCCGCGGGCGCAACAACCAGGCCGGCGCCAAGATCAGCGAGCACGGCCGCGGCCGCGCCATCGACATCGCCGCCATCGGCCTGAAGGACGGCAGCGAGATCTCGGTGCTGAAGGACTGGGGCTCGGGCTCCGACGGCCGCATCCTGCGCAAGCTTCACAGCGGCGCCTGCGGACCCTTCGGCACGGTGCTCGGCCCCGAGTCCGACTCCTTCCACAAGGACCACCTGCACCTCGACACCGCCCGCTACCGTTCCGGCAGCTACTGCCGCTGAGCGGGACAACGTGTCGATTTCGTGGCACGCCTTTGCGGGCCGGAAATTCGATTCGCGGCGGATTCCCGATGGCTTCGGAAACAGTCCCGATTTCCAATTCGCGACTGTCGCGAAAAGCCGGGCATATCTGGGCGAATATGCGGCATCAATTTGATTATTCCATGAATTGGCGTCACCTTTGAATCGCGGGCCGGGGGGCCCACGAAAGGGAGCGCACTGCCATGCGTCTGTTTTTCACTGCCATCCTTGCGGCGCTGTCGTCCGCGCCGCTGCATGCCGACATCGCGATGGAGACCGCGCGTTTCTCGCCCGGCTCGCTGCTCGTCATGGAGGATGACCAGGGCCACGTGGTCAGCCACCTTGCCCGGGGCGAGGTGCAGGGCCTCTACCGCTTCGACCTCTACGACGGCGCGACGGGCGACGCGCTCTACGCCGGACGCTACTACACCGATGCCCGCGGCGAGGTGCTGCTGAGCGTTTCGGCGCAGGGCGACGTGACCCGGTTCGAGCCGTTCAGCTGCACCCGCACGCTCGGCGAATGCGAATACGAGATCGTCCACGCCGACGGCAGCCGCGAGCTGCGCATCCGCGAGACGAGCAAGACCGACGCCGGTCTGTCGTGGAAGGAATGGGGTCTCGGGGGGCTGCTCGCCACCGGCGGCACGAGGCTCGACGAGATCGGCGCCCCCCGCGAAAGCTGGCGGCACGACCTGCAGAACGGGGACCGCTCGCGCGTCCACCGGGTTTCGCTGGCACTTCAATAAACGCTTAACGAATTTTTACGAGAATTTCCCGGTAACCGGACGGACTGCGCAGTGACGGAACGGTTGCCGCTCGAACCCTGTCTTTGAGCGAGTTGTAGCGTAACGAGTCGTCTTCACGTGGTAACCAGTGACACAGGGCGGGAAATATCCCGCCCTGTTTTATTTCGCCGTCATTTCATCCCGGAAGCCGGGCGGGCCGCTCTCAGCCCTCGTCGCCGATCGCCGCGGCAAGCACCGCCCGGGCATTCTCGGAGGACCAGTCCACGTCGCCGGTGATCCGCGCGACCTCCTGCCCCTCGGGGTTGATCAGCACGGTGACCGGCAGGCCGAGCACTGCCATCTGCCGCGCGAGCTCGGATTTCGGATCGCGGTAGAGCGGCAGGTTGTCCACGCCGATCTCCTCGAAGAAGGTGGTCATCGCGGGCGGAGGGTTGCGCCCGGTGGCAATGGTCACCACCTCGAAGCCCGCACCGCCCATGTCCGCCTGCAGCGCGGAGAGCGCCGGCATCTCCTCGCGGCAGGGCGCGCACCATGTGGCCCAGAAATTCACCAGCGCCCACTTGCCCTGAAGATCGGAAAGCGCCTTGTCGCCGCCGTCGAAGTCGACGAAGCCGGCGGTGCCGACGGGCTTGGGCTCGGCATGGAAGACAAGCTTCTTCATCTCGCCTTCCCTGAGGGCGCTTGCGGCCTCCACATCGGCCAGCGCCGGATTTGCAAGCGCAACACCGGCGGTATAGAGGATCGCCAAGGCCAGTTTTTTCATCTTCCCTCCGGAAAGGCAGGACATGTCGGACAAGACCTCGAACCAGATGTGGGGCGGCCGTTTCGCCGCTGGACCCGATGCCATCATGGAGGCGATCAACGCCTCGATCAGCTTCGACAAGCGGCTGGCAGCGCAGGATATTGCCGGCTCGAGGGCCCATGCGGCCATGCTCGCCGCCACAGGCATCGTGGACAGTAGCGACGCCGAGGCCATCCGGGAAGGTCTGCTCACGGTCTTGTCAGAGATCCAGGCGGGTGACTTCGAGTTCTCGACGGCTCTCGAGGACATCCACATGAACGTCGAGGCGCGACTGAAACAAATCATCGGCGACCCGGCTGGCCGGCTGCACACCGCGCGCTCGCGCAACGACCAGGTGGCGACCGACTTCCGGCTCTGGGTGCGCGACCAGTTCGACGCGGCCGAGGGCGGGATCCTCGCGCTGATGAAGGCGCTGCTCGGCCAGGCCGCCGCCGGGGCCGACTGGGTGATGCCCGGCTTCACCCACCTGCAGACCGCGCAGCCGGTCACCTGGGGCCACCACATGATGGCCTATGTCGAGATGTTCGCCCGCGACCTGTCGCGGATGCGCGACGCGCGCAAGCGGATGAACGAATCCCCGCTCGGCGCCGCGGCGCTGGCCGGCACCGGCTTCCCGATCGACCGCCAGATGACCGCCGAGGCGCTCGGCTTCGACCGGCCGATGGCCAACTCGCTCGACGCCGTCTCGGACCGCGACTTCGCGCTGGAATTCCTCGCCGCCGCCTCGATCTGCGCCATGCACCTGTCGCGCTTCGCCGAGGAGCTGGTGATCTGGTCCTCCGCGCAGTTCCGCTTCGTGACCCTGTCGGACCGTTTCTCGACCGGCTCGTCGATCATGCCGCAGAAGAAGAACCCCGACGCCGCCGAGCTGATCCGCGCCAAGATCGGCCGCATCTTCGGTGCCAACGTCGCGCTCATGATGGTGATGAAGGGTCTGCCGCTGGCCTATTCCAAGGACATGCAGGAAGACAAGGAACAGGTCTTCGACGCCGCCGACAACCTGATGTTGGCGCTGGCCGCGATGGAGGGCATGGTCAAGGACATGACCGCCAACGTCGCCAACCTCGAGACCGCCGCCGCCTCGGGCTTCTCCACCGCGACCGATCTTGCCGACTGGCTGGTGCGCGAGACCGGCCTGCCGTTCCGCGATGCCCACCACGTCACCGGCGCGCTTGTCGCCATGGCTGAAAAAAAGGGCTGCGACCTGAGCGATCTTTCGCTTGAGGAGATGAAGTCGGTCAACGATGCAATCTCCGAGGGTATCTTCGACGTGCTGGGCGTGCATAACTCGGTCGCAAGTCGAATGAGCTATGGTGGAACCGCCCCGGCCCGCGTGCGCGAGCAGGTGGCCCGATGGAAGGAAATCCTCGGATGAATCGACTCGCCGGACTTGCCCTGATCGCCGTGACGATGCTGCTCGCTGCCTGCGAGGATCCCAACACGCGCGGCCCGAGGGTGCATACCGGCGTCTCGGTCGGCCCCGGCGGCGTCCACCCCTCGGTGGGCGTCTCGGCCGGACGCGGCCCCGTCCATGTCGGCGTCGGCACCTGAGCCGCGCCACCGACTTGCCGCGCGTCCCTTCCTGAGCGAAAGTGACCCCGCCCGGGCCGCCAAGGCTGCCCCGGGCGAGGAAGGACCGCGAGGAACACCCATGATCATCCGCAGCGCACTGGCCCTCGGCCTTGTCGCCATGCTCGCCGCCTGCGGCGCCGACGGCGTGCCCACGCGCCCCGAACCCAAGGACACCGCGCGCGAGCCCGGTGTCAGCGTCCATGGCACCGTGAAGATGGGCGTCGCCTATCCATGAGCCTGCGCCACCTGTGGCTGGCGCTGGCGCTCTGGGGCGCTGTGCACCCGATGGTCCACATGCTTGGCTGGCTTTCCGCGAACGGCTGGTCGCTGTCCGGGCTCTTCGCCGCGTGGCAGGCCAACGGCGCGGTGGCCGGGCTGGGCTGGGACCTGCTGATCTCGGCCATCACCCTGACGCTCTGGATCCTCGCCGAGGTCACCGTGCGCCGCAACTGGGCGGCGCTGCTGGCGATCCCGGCGACGTTCCTCATCGGCGTCGGCTGCGGGCTTCCGCTCTATCTCTGGATCCGCTCGCGCCCCGTCTAGCGGGCGGCCACGGCCGCGCGCGAGCCTGTTCCCTTCCCACGGGTTATCCTTTATCTCCGCGCTGAAGCCCTAAGGCGGCAGCAGTTTACCGGGGACCGACATGGACCATTTCCTCTATCGCAACGGCATTCTCCACGCCGAGGACGTGCCCGTCCCCGAGATCGTCTCGCAGGTCGGCAGCCCGGTCTACGTCTATTCCACCGCGACCCTGCTGCGGCACTTCCTGCTCTTTGACGAGGCCCTGAGCTGGGGCCCGCACCTCGTCTGCTACGCGATGAAGGCCGCCTCGAACCAGGCAATCCTCAAGACCCTCGCCAAGGCCGGGGCCGGCATGGACGTGGTCTCGGGCGGGGAATACGCCCGCGCCAAGGCCGCCGGCGTGCCGGGCGAGCGCATCGTCTTCTCGGGCGTTGGCAAGACCCGCGCCGAGATCCGCACCGCGCTCGAGGGCGGCATCCGCCAGTTCAACATCGAGAGCGAGCCCGAGATGGAGGTGATCTCGGAGGTTGCCGTCACCCTCGGCGTCATCGCCCCGGTGACCATCCGCGTGAACCCCGACGTCGACGCCAAGACCCACGCCAAGATCGCCACCGGCAAGTCCGAGAACAAGTTCGGCATCCCGATCGCCCGCGCCCGCGAGGTCTATGCCCGCGCCGCCGCCCTGCCCGGGCTGAAGGTGGTCGGCATCGACGTGCACATCGGCTCGCAGCTGACCGACCTCGAGCCCTTCCGGCTGGCGTATCGCAAGGTCGCCGATCTCACCCACGCGCTGCGCGTCGACGGCCACACGATCGAGCGGCTCGACCTCGGCGGCGGGCTCGGCATTCCCTACACCCGCAGCAACGAGGCGCCGCCGCTGCCCACCGACTACGGCCAGATGGTCCGCGAGGAGCTCGGCCACCTCGGCTGCGAGATCGAGATCGAGCCGGGCCGGCTGATCGTCGGCAACGCCGGCATCCTCGTGTCGGAGGTGATCTACCTCAAGCACGGCGAGGGGCGTGATTTCCTCATCCTCGACGCCGCGATGAACGACCTGATCCGCCCGGCGATGTACGACGCGCACCACGACATCGTGCCGGTCATCGAGCCCGCCGCGGCGACCGAGCAGCGGACCTATGACGTGGTCGGCCCGGTCTGCGAGACCGGCGACACCTTCGCCCGCGGCCGCGAGATGCCGCCCGTCGCCCCCGGCGAGCTGGTCGCCTTCCGCTCGGCCGGCGCCTATGGCGCGGTCATGTCCTCGGAGTACAATACGCGGGCACTCGTGCCCGAAGTTCTGGTGAATGGAGATCAATTCGCTGTCATTCGCCGGAGACCGAGCTTTGAGGAAATCATAAACCGCGATACGCTCCCCGAGTGGCTGTAAGCACCCGTCCCTGACGGGCCCCTGCGGCCGCCGGACCGCAGGAGAGACCTCAGGAGACACCGATGGCCTCAAGGGACCGCGCGCCCGCAGAGATCCTGAAGCCGGTGAGATGGCAGATCCGCCTGACCCTCTGGGGCATGGCGGTGGAACGGCTCGTGCGCGCCTTCTGGCCGCTCTGGTCGGTCATCTTCGTGACGCTGGCCGCGCTGATGCTCGGCCTGCAGGATCTCGTGGACGTGGAATGGGTCTGGGCCGCCGCTGTCCTCGCGCTCGGCGGCACCTGCTGGGCGCTCTGGCGCGGCATCCGGCGGATGCGCTGGCCGCGCCGCGAGGAGGCGATGCTGCGGCTCGACTCCACCCTGCGCGGAAGCCCGATCCTCGCCGCGCTCGACACTCCCGCCATCGGCGCCACGGACCCCGGCTCGCAGGCGCTGTGGAAGGCGCACCAGCAGCGGATGCGCGCGCGGATGCTCGAGGCGCGCACGGTGCGCCCCGACCTGCGCGTCGCCCGCGCAGATCCCTATGCCCTGCGCTACGTCGCCCTGCTGGCGCTCTTCGTCGCGCTGATCTTCGGCTCGGTGCTGCAGATCCGCTCGGTCACCGCCATGGGCCCCTCGGGCGATGGCCTTGCCTCCGGCCCGACATGGGAAGGCTGGATGGAGCCGCCCGCCTACACCCGCCTGCCGTCGGTCTACCTCAACGACATCACCGCCGCCTCGCTCGACGTGCCCGAGGGCGCGCGCATCACCCTCCGGCTCTACGGCGAGGTCGGCGCGCTCGACGTGACCGAGACCGTCTCGGGCCGCGCGCCCGACCCGGCGCAGGACCCGCAGACCCCGGCCGAGACCGCGCAGGAATTCGAGGTCACGCAATCCGGCCAGATCGCCATCGACGGCCCCGGCGGCCGCGCGTGGCAGATCGCCGTGATCCCCGACAGCCGCCCCACCGTGTCGCAACAGGGCGAGATCGAATCGAGCTACGAGGGCGACGCGCAGATCCCCTATGCCGCCACCGACGATTACGGCGTCGTCTCGGGCACCGCGCGCATCGAGCTGGCGCTCGACGAGGTCGACCGCCGATACGGGCTTGCCCCCGAGCCCGAGCCGCGCGACGCGATCGAGCTGCCGCTGCCCATGCCGATCGCCGGCAGCCGCACCGAGTTCACCGAGACGCTGATCGAGAATTTCTCGCAGCACCCCTGGGCCAACCTGCCGGTGCGCATCTCGCTCGAGGTCGCCGACGAGGCGGGCCAGACCGGCGCTGCCGAGGCGCAGGTCATCACCCTGCCCGGCCGCCGCTTCTTCGACCCGCTCGCCGCCGCGCTGATCGAGCAGCGCCGCGCGCTGCTCTGGAGCCGCGACAATTCCGGCGACGTGGCGCAGATCCTGCGCGCCGTCAGCTACAAGCCCGACGACATCTTCCGCTCGGCCGTGCCCTACCTGCGGCTGCGCACCATCCAGCGCCGGCTCGAGGAGTTCATGGCCAACGGCATGAGCGCCGAGCAGCAGGACGAGATCGCCACCGCGCTCTGGGATCTGGCGCTGCTGCTCGAGGAGGGCGATCTTTCGAGCGCGCTGGAACGGCTGCAGCGCGCGCAGGACCGGCTCAACGAGGCGATGAAGAACGGCGCCACCGACCAGGAGATCGCCGAGCTGATGCAGGAGCTGCGCGAGGCGACCGACGACTACCTGCGGCAGCTCTCGCGGCAGGCCCAGCAGAACCCCGACCAGGACCAGCAGCAGATGGCCCAGGATCAGAACATGATCGAGCTGAGCCAGAACGACCTGCAACGGATGATGGACCGCATCCAGGAGCTGATGGAGCAGGGCCGCATGGCCGAGGCGCAGGAAGCCCTGCGCCAGCTGCAGCAGATGATGGAGAACATGCAGGTCACCCAGGGCCAGCCCGGTCAGGGCCAGACCCCCGGCGAGCAGGCGATGGAGGGGCTCGGCGAGACGCTGCGCAACCAGCAGGGCCTGTCGGACGAGGCCTTCCGCCAGCTGCAGGACCAGTTCAACCCCGGCCAGCAGGGCCAGCAGGGCCAGCAGGGGCAACAGGGCCAGCAAGGTCAACAGCAGGGCCAGTCCGGCGAGGGCCAGCCCGGCGACCAGCCCGGACAGGGCGATGGCCAGGCGCAGGGCCAGGGTCAGGGCGGCGGCCAGCAGGGCGACGGCGGCACGCTCGAGGAAAACCTCGCCGACCGCCAGCAGGCGCTGCGCGACGAGCTGAACCGCCAGCGCCAGAACCTGCCCGGCGCGGGCACCGAGGCCGGCGAGGCCGCGCGCGACGCACTGCGCCGCGCTGACGAGGCGATGGACGGGGCCGAGGAGGCGCTGCGGCAGGACGATTTCGCCGAGGCGCTCGACCAGCAGTCGCAGGCCATGGAGGCGCTGCGCGAGGGCATGCGCAACCTCGGCGAGGCGCTTGCGCAGCAGCAACAGCAGCAGGGTCAAGGCCAGCAGGGCATGGCGCAGGGCGGCGATCCCGGCCAGCAGCGCGACCCGCTCGGCCGCAACGCCGGCAGCAACGGCCAGCTCGGCACCGACGAGACCATGCTGCAGGGCGAGGACGTCTACCGCCGCGCCCGCGAGCTGCTCGACGAGATCCGCCGCCGCACCGGCGAGGGCGAACGTCCGCAGGAAGAACTCGACTATCTGGAAAGGCTGCTGGAGCGGTTCTGACCCGCTCCAGCGCCTGGGACCTCAGCCCTGCCCGAGCTTGGGCGAGGGCCGCGCCGGGGCGAGCGGCGTCTCCGACAGGCGGATGGGCGTGCGGATGCCCGGCACACCATCTCCCTCGATCCGCATCCCGCGCGCGATCACCTGCGGGTTTTCGAAGACCTGGTCGACCGAGTTGATCGGCCCGGCGGGCACCGTGGCCTTTTCCAGAGCCGCCAGCAGCTCGGCCCGGCCCCACTTTGCCAGCGCCTCGACCAGCGCGGGGCGCAGCAGCTCGCGATGCGCCACCCGCGCCTCATTGGTGGCAAAGCGCGCATCCTCGGCCAGCGTCAGCCCCAGCACGTCGCAGAGCCGGGCGAACTGCCCGTCATTGCCCACGGCAAGGATCAGGTCGCCCGACCCGGTCGGCAGTACCTCGTAGGGCGCGATGTTGGGATGCGCATTGCCCAGCCGGCGCGGCGCGCGGCCGGTGGCGAGGAAGTTCATCCCCTGGTTGGCCAGCACGCCGACGGCGCAGTCGAGCAGCGCCATGTCGACCAGTTGTCCCCGCCCGGTGCGCTCGCGCGCGGCCAGCGCCGCCTGGATGCCGATCACCGAGTAGAGCCCGGTGAAGATGTCGGCAAAGGCGACGCCGACCTTCTGCGGCTCGCCGTCCGGGCTGCCGGTCAGGTCCATCCAGCCCGCCATGCCCTGGATCAGGAAGTCATACCCCGCCCGCTCGGCATAGGGACCGTCCTGCCCGAAGCCGGTGATCGAGCAATAGACCAGCCGGGGGTTCACCTCGCGCAGGCTCTCGTAGTCGAGCCCGTACTTGCGCAGGCCGCCGAGCTTGAAGTTCTCGATCACCACGTCGGCATCCGCCACCAGCTCGCGCACCAGCGCCTGCCCCTCGGCGGTGCGGAAATCCGCGACCACCGAGCGCTTGCCCCGGTTCGTGGCGTGGAAATAGGCGGCAGACCGGTCGCCCTCGCGCTCGATGAACGGCGGGCCCCAGCGACGGGTGTCGTCGCCCTCGGGCGCCTCGACCTTGATCACCTCGGCCCCGAGGTCGGCCAGCACCTGCCCGGCCCAGGGCCCGGCGAGGATGCGCGCAAGCTCGATCACGCGCACCCCGTGCATGGGGGGCAACTGGGGAGGCAGTTGCATCAGAAGAACGCCTGGATGCCGGTCTGTGCCCGCCCGAGGATCAGCGCGTGCACGTCATGGGTGCCCTCGTAGGTGTTCACCGTCTCGAGGTTGGCCGCGTGGCGCATCACGCCGTATTCGATCTGGATGCCGTTGCCGCCGTGCATGTCGCGGGCCATGCGCGCGATATCCAGCGCCTTGCCGCAGTTGTTGCGCTTGATCAGCGAGACCATCTCGGGCGCGGCGCGGCCCTCGTCCATCAGGCGGCCGGTGCGCAGGCAGGCCTGCAGCCCCAGCGCGATCTCGGTCTGCATGTCGGCGAGCTTCTTCTGGAAGAGCTGCGTGCCGGCCAGCGGCTTGCCGAACTGCTTGCGGTCGAGGCCATACTGGCGCGCCTGGTGCCAGCAGAACTCGGCGGCGCCCATGACGCCCCAGGCGATGCCGTAACGCGCGCGGTTGAGGCAGCCGAACGGCCCCTTCAGCCCCTCGACATTGGGCAGCAGCGCCTCCTCGCCGACCTCGACGTCATCCATGACGATCTCGCCGGTGATGCTCGCCCGCAGCGACAGCTTGCCGCCGATCTTCGGCGCGCTGAGGCCCTTCATGCCCTTTTCCAGCACGAAGCCGCGGATCTTGCCGCCATGCGCCTCGGACTTGGCCCAGACCACGAAGACATCGGCGATCGGCGCGTTCGAGATCCACATCTTGGACCCCTTCAGCACGTAGCCGCCCTCGGTCTTCACCGCGCGGGTCTTCATCCCCGCCGGGTCCGAGCCCGCGTCAGGCTCGGTCAGGCCGAAGCAGCCGATCCACTCGCCGCTGGCCAGCTTCGGCAGGTACTTCATGCGCTGCTCTTCCGAGCCGTAGGCATAGATCGGGTACATCACGAGCGAGGACTGCACCGACATCATCGAGCGATAACCGCTGTCCACCCGCTCCACCTCGCGCGCGACGAGCCCGTAAGCCACGTAACCCGCGCCGATGCCGCCGTAGGCCTCGGGGATGGTCGAGCCGAGCAGGCCGAGCGCGCCCATCTCGCGGAAGATCTCCGGGTCGGTGTGCTCGTCGAGATAGGCGTGCTCGACGCGCGGCAGCAGCTTGTCCTGAGCGAAGGCATGGGCCGCGTCGCGGATCATCCGCTCCTCTTCCTCGAGCTGCTCCCCGAACAGCAGCGGGTCCTCCCAGGCGAACGAGGCCAGCTCGGGGCGTTCCTTGGGCTTGAGATGGGACAGGTCGGTCATGGGAGGCTCCTCCGGGGAAGGGTGTATTCGGCGCGGAGACTAGCGCCCGCGCGGCCCGGTGAAAAACGATTTGATTTGCTCATGTCATGACAAAAACTCATAGTCTGCGCATCCAAGGAGACCCGGATGCGCAAACCCTACATGCCCAGCGTCGGCGAGCTCGAGGCCTTCGTCGCCTGCGCCCGGCGCGGCACCACGACCATGGCCGCCGAAAGCCTGAACCTCACGCAGAGCGCCATCTCGCGCTCGCTCGCGGCGCTCGAGGACCGGCTCGGCGTCGCGCTCTTCCTGCGCGTGCGGCAAAGGCTGGTGCTGTCCCCGGCGGGGCAGGCCTTTCTGCTGCAGGCCGAGAAGGTGCTGGGCGAGCTCGACGGCGCGGCAATGGGGGTGATGGCCTTCGGCGGGCAATCGACCGTGCTGCGCCTCGCCGTGCTGCCGAGCTTTGCCCGCACATGGCTGATCCCGCGCCTGCCGAGCTTTGCCCGCGCCGCCCCCGGCATCACGCTCGACCTCACCGCGCGGCTGCAGCCGGTGGAGTTCGCCCGCGATCCCTTCGACCTCGCGCTTATGCGCAGCCAGCATGAAACCCCCGGCACCACCGCCGAGACCGTCGCCCGCGAGGAGATGGTGGTGGTCGCCGCCCCGGCGCTGCTCTCGGGCCGCGCCGAGCTCTCGGACGCAGCGCTGCTCGAGCTGCCCCTCCTGCAGCAATCCACCCGCCCGACGCTCTGGCTCGACTGGTTCAGGGGCCGCGACACCGACGCCCGCCGCATCCTGCGCGGCGCCCGCTTCGACCATTTCGACATGATCCTCGACGCCGCCATGGCCGGGCTCGGCGTCGGCATCGTCCCCGAGATCATCGCCCGCCCGGCGCTCGCCAGCGGCAGGCTCACCCTCGCCGCCCAGCGCCGCTTCGCCAGCGGCGAGAGCTACGCGCTGATCCTGCCCGAGCGCAGCGCCGGCAACGCCGGGGTGGCCGCCTTCCGCGACTGGCTGCTGCGCGAGATCGCCGCCTGAGGCGCACGCCCTCCCCGGTGCAGCCGCCACGCGGCTTGAGCTGCCCGAATATTCAGCACAGGCTCCTCCTGGGGCGCGTGACCGCCCCGCGGACCTTTGCAAGAGTCCGAACTTTCTTCTTCAGTACCGCAGACCACCGGAAGGACAGCATGGCCGAGGAACTCACCCGAAACGAAGGCACCGATGCCGCCTTCACGCTTTGCCTGAACGCGCAGGCCGTGCCCGGCACGCAATGGACCGAAGGCCAGGACGCCATCCTCAGCGACGCGGGCTTCGCCGCCGCGGCCGAGACAATCCGCGGCTGGCCCGGTCATGCCGAGACGCCGCTCGCCGCGCTGCCGGCGCTGGCCGCCGAGACCGGCGTCGCCAGCCTGCACTACAAGGACGAGGGCAGTCGTTTCGGCCTCGGCAGTTTCAAGGCGCTCGGCGGCGCCTATGCCGTGGCGCGGCTGCTGCAGAAGGAACTCTCCACCCGGCTCGGCCGCGCCGTGGACATGTCCGAGATCACCTCCCGCGCGATCCCCGAGGCGGCGGGGATCACCGTCTGCTGCGCCACCGACGGCAACCACGGCCGCTCGGTCGCCTGGGGCGCACAGAGCTTCGGCTGCGCCTGCGTGATCTTCATCCATGCCACCGTCTCCGAGGGCCGCAAGGCGGCGATCGAGGCCTACGGCGCCGAGGTCCGCCGCACCCCAGGCAACTACGACGACTCGGTGCGCGCGGCGCAGGAGGTGGCGACGGCGCAAGGCTGGTTCGTGGTCTCCGACACCTCCTACCCCGGCTACATGGACGTGCCGCGCGACGTGATGCAGGGCTACGAGCTGATGGCGGCCGAGGCGCTGGATGCGCTGGACCAGCCGCCCACCCACATCTTCCTGCAGACCGGCGTCGGCGGCATGGCCGCGGCGGTGACCGCGCAGGCGGTGCGCCGCTACGGCGCGAACCGCCCGAGGATCATCCTCTGCGATCCCGACCAGGCGGCCTGCTTCCTCGCCTCCTACCGGACCGGCACGCGCACCGCGGTGCACGGCGATCTCGGCACGCTGATGGCCGGGCTTGCCTGCGGCGAGGTCTCGGCCCTCGCCTGGGAAATCCTGCAGGACCACGGCGACGCGGTGATCGCGCTGTCCGATGCCGCCGCCGTCGCCGCCATGCGCCGCCTCGCCTTCCCCACAGGCGGCGATCCCGCGCTGGTCGCGGGCGAGTCCGCCGTCGCCGGCGTCGCCGGGCTGCGCCTTGCCATGGCCGACCCCGAGGCGCGCGCGCTGCTCGGCCTCGACGAGGCCTCCCGCATCCTCACCTTCGGCACCGAGGGCGACACCGACCCCGGGCTCTACGAAGAGCTCGTCGGCGCGCCCGCCTCCCAGATCAGATCAACCCCCTGAAAGGATCCGCCATGAGCCGCAAGTTCACCGTCGCCGCCGCCCAGCTCGGCCCCATCGCGAAGGACGAGCCGCGCAGCTCCGCCGTCGCCCGCCTCTGCGCGATGATGCGGGACGCCAAGGCGCGCGGCGCCTCGCTCGTGGTCTTCCCCGAACTTGCGCTCACCACCTTCTTCCCGCGCTGGTTCATCGAGGCCGGCCCCGGGCTCGACCAGTGGTTCGAGACCGAGATGCCGAACGACGCCACCGCGCCGCTCTTCGCGCTGGCAAGGGAGCTCGAGATCGGCTTCCACCTCGGTTATGCCGAGCTCACCCCCGATGGGCACCACTACAACACGGCGATCCTCGTCGGCCCCGACGGCGAGATCGCCGGCAAGTACCGCAAGATCCACCTGCCCGGGCACTGGGAGAACGAGGAGTGGCGCCCCTTCCAGCACCTCGAGAAGCGCTATTTCGAGAAGGGCGACCTCGGCTGGCCGGTGTTCGACATGTTGGGCGGCAAGCTCGGCATGTGCATCTGCAATGACCGCCGCTGGCCGGAGACCTGGCGCGTGCTCGGCCTCGGCGGCGCCGAGCTGGTCTGCCTCGGCTACAACACCCCGATCCATTTCGCCCCGGCGCCCGAGCACGACCACCTGCAGTATTTCCACAACGAGCTCTCGGTCATGGCGGGCTGCTACCAGAACGGCACCTGGGGCGTCGCCGTGGCCAAGGCCGGGCTCGAGGAGGGCTCGGTGCTGATCGGCGGCTCGATCATCGTCGCGCCCACCGGCGAGATCGTCGCCAAGGCCAGCACATCGGGCGACGAGGTGATCTGCGCCGAGGTCGACCTCGACCGCTGCGCCGAGATCCGCGCCAATGTCTTCAACTTCGAAGAGCACCGCGAGCCGCTGGACTACCTGCCGATCACCGCGCCCAAGACCCGGCGCCGCGCCGCCGAGTGAGGCCGCTCCGAAAGGGCGTATTTGAAAAGAGAAGAAGCGGAGGACGCGCCCCGTCCCCCGCTTCCACTTGTCTCAAATATCCCGGGGGAGAGGCGCGCAGCGCCTCGGGGGCGGAGCCCCCACTTACTGCCGGCGGGCGGAGCCCCCACTTCCTCCGGCGGGCGGAGCCCCCTCTTTCTCAGTAGCTAAGGAAGAGCCCGGCGTTATTCTGCAGGATGATGCGGATCGCGTAGACCGCGATCAGCGTGACCAGCGGCGCGAGGTCGAGCCCGCCCATCGGCGGCAGCACCCGGCGGATGGTGGAATAGATCGGCTCGAGCAGGCGGTTCAGCCCGTCCCAGATCTGCGCGACCAGCGGCTGGCGCAGGTTCAGCACCTGGAAGTTGATCAGCCAGCTCATGATCACATGCGCGATGATGATGAACCAGACCACGTCGAGGATCAGCATCAGGATCTGGAACAGCGATTGCATGCGGGTGCGCCCTTTGTGAATGAAACCGTCCCAAGACCTAGGCAGCCGCGGCGCAAAGCTCAAGAGTGCCGCAAGGTCGCGGTTGACGCAGGCGTCACCCTGCGACCCTTTTGCCCTCCGAAAGGAGCGCCCATGTACCCGTTTCTGCGCCTCGCCAAGGAATTGTTCCTCGTCCGCAACGCCCTGCCGCTCGAGCCGGGCGAGACCAGCGTGACGCGCCACGTCTGCTGGCCCTGGGATCTCGACATGTTCGCCGAGCTCAACAACGGCCGGGTGCTGACGCTCTACGATCTCGGGCGCATGCCGATGGCCCGGCGCAGCGGCCTGCTCGCCCTGCTCAAGCGCGAGCGCTGGGGCTTTGCCATCGCCGGGACCATGGTGCGCTACCGCAAGCGGGTGAAGCTCTTCGACCGGATCGAGATGCACAGCCGGCTGATCGGCTGGGACGCGCGGTTCCTCTACATCGAGCAGAGCATGTGGAAATCGGACGGGGAGTGCGCCAGCCACGCGGTGTTCCGCACCGCCGTCACCTCCGGCGCGGGGATGATCGCGCCCGGGCGGGTGATGGGCCTGCTCGGCGGGGACACCGTCTCGCCGCCGCTGCCGGACTGGGTCGGGACCTGGATCGAGAGCGAGACCCAGCGCCCCTGGCCGCCGATGCAGGAGCCGGTGCCGGCGCCCCTGCCCGCCGCCGCCGCGCCCGCGGTGGCGGAGCCCGCCGACCTCCGCGCCGGCGAAAACGCCGCCTGAGCCCGGCGCGGCCTTGCCTTGGCGCCGCCGCCCCTGTTCTATCGCCGCAAACGGCCAGGGACAGGGCAGGACAGTGCAGGCAGGACAGGGCATGACGACGAACAGGAGCTTGCGCAGGCGCATCTGGGGCTGGTTCTTCTTCGACTGGGCCAGCCAGCCCTACAACACGCTGCTGATCACCTTCATCTTCGCGCCCTACGTGAAGGAGCTGATGGGTGACGGCAGCGCCGCGCAGGCGGCCTGGGGCTTCGGCATCGGCGCGGCGGGGCTGGTCATCGCGATCCTCGCCCCGGTGCTCGGCGCCATGGCCGACAGCGGCGGCCACCGGATGCGCTGGATCTGGCTCTTCTCGGTGCTCTACGTGCTCGGCTCGGCGATGCTCTGGTTCGCGGCGCCCGGCGCGTTCAACCTTGCCGCCACGCTGTTCTTCTTCGCGCTCGGCCTCGTCGGCATGGAGTTCGCCACGATCTTCACCAATGCCATGCTGCCGGACCTCGGCCCGCGCGAGGAGATCGGCCGCATCTCGGGCAACGGCTGGGCCTTCGGCTACGTCGGCGGGCTGATCTCGCTGGCGCTGATGCTGGCGCTCTTCGCCGAGAGCGCGGCGACCGGCAAGACCCTGCTCGGGCTCGACCCGGTGCTCGGCCTCGACGCCGCCCAGCGCGAGGGCACCCGCGCCGTCGGCCCGCTCACCGCGCTCTGGTACGCGGTCTTCATGATCCCGTTCTTCCTCTGGGTGAAGGAGCCGAAACCCGTGGCCGCGCCGAGGGGCGCGCTGCGCCGCGGCCTCGCGCAGCTCAAGGACACGCTGCGCCGCCTGCCCCGCCGCCCGTCGCTTTTCGCCTATCTCGCCGCGTCGATGTTCTACCGCGACGCGCTCAACGGCATGTATGCCTTCGGCGGCATCTACGCGGCGGGCGTGCTCGGCTGGTCGGTGGTCGACACCGGGGTCTTCGGCATTCTCGCCATCGTCTCGGGCGCGCTCTTCGCCTGGCTCGGCGGCAAGGCCGACACGAAGCTCGGCCCGAAGCCGGTGATCGTGGCGATGATCGTGCTGCTGGCGCTGGTCGCCCTCGCCATCGTGCTGGTCGACCGGCAGAGCGTCTTCGGCCTGCCGGTCCCCGAGGGATCGAAGCTGCCGGACCTCGCCTTCTATCTCTTCGGCGTGCTCATCGGTGCCGGCGGCGGCGTGCTGCAATCGGCCTCGCGCAGCATGATGGTGCGCCAGGCCGACCCGGCGCGGATGACCGAGGCCTTCGGGCTCTACGCGCTTTCCGGCAAGGCGACCTCGTTCCTTGCGCCGCTGCTCATCGGCGCTGCCACCCTGCTGAGCGGATCGCAGCGGATCGGCGTCACGCCGCTGATCCTGCTTTTCGTCGTGGGGCTCGGTCTGTTACTCTGGGTGAAACCAGACGGAGATCGAGCAGAATGATCCGCACCCTGACGACCCTCACCCTGGCCTCCGCGCTTGCCCTGGGCCTCGCCGCCTGCAGCGACGACCGCCCGGCCCCGCGCGCCACCAGCACCGCCGAGCTGCCCAAGGTCACCGGCGTGATCTCGACGAAGAACGCCAAGCAGCTCTTCGGCGCGCAGAGCGTGCCGGCGCAGCTGACCCCCGCCGCCTTCGGCTCCTATGCCAAGGGCTGCGTCGCCGGCGCGCAGCAGCTGCCCGAGACCGGGCCGACCTGGCAGGCGATGCGCCTGTCGCGCAACCGCAACTGGGGCCACCCCGAGCTGGTCGGCTTCCTCGAGGACCTCTCGCGCAAGGCGGCGCAGCTGCCCGGCTGGAACGGCATCTACGTCGGCGACATGAGCCAGCCGCGCGGCGGGCCGATGGTGACCGGCCATGCCAGCCACCAGATGGGGCTCGACGCCGACATCTGGATGCGCCCCACCGACAACCTGCACCTGACGCGCCAGCAGCGCGAGGACCTCTCGTCGATCTCGATGCAGCGCGCCGCGGGCGCCTACGTCAACGACAAGTGGACGCCGCAGCACCACGCGCTGCTCAAGGCCGCGGCGCAGGACCCGCGCGTCGCGCGCATCTTCGTCTTCCCCGGCGCCAAGGTGCAGATGTGCAAGGACGAGACCGGCGACCGCTCCTGGCTGCGCAAGATCCGTCCCTGGTACGGGCACCACTACCATTTCCACGTGCGCCTGAACTGCCCGCGCGGCGATGCCTCCTGCGTCAACCAGGACCCGCCGCCCGCCGGCGACGGCTGCGCCGATGCGCAGGCCTGGGTGAACAACATCCTCAACCCTCCGAAACCCGACCCGAACGCGCCCAAGGTGACCCCGACACCCAAGCGCGAACTGGTGATGGGTGACCTTCCGGCCCAATGCGCTTCCGTTCTCGCCGCGCGCTGAGCGCGGCCCGCATCGCCGGACTGGCGAGCCTGCTGGCGATGTCGGCCTGCGCCGACACGCCCGACGGGCCGCCCGGCGTGCGCTACGTCGGCACCTACACCTGGAGCAATTCGCACGACCGCTTCGGCGGCTTCTCCGGGCTCGAGGTCAGCGACGACGGGCAGCAGTTCACCGCGATCAGCGATCGCGGCAGCATCGTCATGGGCAGTTTCGAGCGCGAGGACAGCCGCATCACCGGGCTCGAGTCCACGCCGGTGGAAAAGCTGCTCGACGAGACCGGCAGCCGGATCGACCCCGAGATCGACGATGCCGAGGGGCTCGCCATCGGACCCGACGGGCGGCTCTACGTCTCCTTCGAGGGCCCGCCGCGCATCCACGCCTCCGAGCGCTACGACCTGCCCGCCACCGTGCTGCCGAGGGGCCCCTTCTACCGCAGCCTCGAGGGCAACTCGGGGATGGAGGCGCTCGCCATCGATGCGCAGGGACGGCTGCTGACCCTGCCCGAGCGCTCCGGCCGGCTCACCCGCCCCTTCCCGGTCTGGCGGCTCGAGGACGGAAACTGGAGCCACGTCTTCGACCTGCCCCGGCGCGGCGGCTTCCTCGCGGTCGGCGCCGACATCGGGCCCGACGGGCGCTTCTACCTGCTCGAGCGCGAGTTCACCGGCTACGCCTTCCGCAGCCGGGTGCGGCGCTTCGACATCACCGACGACAGGATCTCGAACGAGCAGACCCTGTTCGAGAGCCGCCCGCTGCAGCACGACAACCTCGAGGGCATCGCGGTCTGGCGCTCGTCCCCGGGTCGGCTGCGGCTGACGATGATCTCGGACGACAACTTCAAGTTCTTCCAGAAGACCCAGTTCGTCGAATACGACGTGCCGGAATCGCTTGATCTGCACGGGCTCAGCCAGTAAGGACCCGTCCGTCCGCCCGGCAGGCGGGCCAAGTTCCCCGCCACCTTGCTAAAACGGGTCACCATCATGACACGCTCCTTCCTTCCCGGCATCATCGCCATGGCCGCCACCGTGCTGGCCTCGAACATCCTCGTGCAGATCCTCTTCGGCCAGTGGCTGACCTGGGGCGCCTTCACCTACCCCGTCGCCTTCCTCGTCACCGACCTGATGAACCGCCTCTACGGCGTGCGGGCGGCGCGCAAGGTGGTGCTCGCGGGCTTCGTCACCGGGGTGATCTGCTCGCTCATCGGCACGCAGGTGATGCTGCAGGGCGACGGCTACAGCTACCCGGCGGTGACGCTGCGCGTGGCGCTCGGCTCCGGCGCCGCCTTCCTCACCGCGCAGCTCATGGACGTGGCGATCTTCGACCGGCTGCGCGACGGCGCCTGGTGGCGCGCGCCGCTGGCCTCGACCCTCGTCGGCAGCTCGCTCGACACGGTGATCTTCTTCTCGGTGGCCTTCGCCGGCGCGCTCAGCTTCCTCGAGCCCGGCAACGACGTGTCCTGGGCGAACGAGACCCTGCCGCTGCTCGGCGCCGGTCCGACCGTGCCGCTCTGGGTCTCGCTGGGCCTCGCGGACTGGATGGTGAAGCTCTCGCTGGCCATCCTCGCCCTCGTTCCCTTCCGAATGATCGTTTCTAAGGCACTTTCCTCTAGGGCAATCGCCTGAGGCTGCAAAAACGCTTTGCGGATGTGCTTTTCCATGGCACGCTGAAATTGCGTTTTCAAAACAGCTGAAAGGAGGTGATCCAGTGTCTAGAGAAGCATTGGAGAAGGGTGTTGGGACAGTTCGGAGGGCAGTACGCTAGGGCAGCCCCTGGCGTGAAGGAACCCGAATTGGCGCTGCCCTAACCGGCCCCGCCTCCTTGACGTCTCGAATGGGTCACGCGACAGGCCGCGTGGCCCATTTACGATTGGACCCGCGCCCCGGCGCGGGTCTCGTGCTTTCCGCCCCGCGCCGCTTGCACCGCCCCCGTTCCACGCTAATGTCCCCGCCATGCTGCGCATCACCGACACCATAAGCATTTCGGACTGGGAGCTTACCGAGCAGTTCATCCGCGCCTCCGGCCCGGGCGGGCAGAACGTGAACAAGGTCTCGACCGCCGTCGAGCTGCGTTTCGAGGCCGAGCGCTCGCCCAGCCTGACGCCGCCGGTCAAGGCCCGGCTGAAGCGCCTCGCCGGCCGCCGCTGGACCAAGGACGGCGCGCTGGTGCTGCAGGTCGAGGACACCCGCAGCCAGGCCCGCAACCGCGAGATCGCCCGCGAGCGCCTCGCCGAGCTGATCCGCAAGGCGCTGGAAAAGCCGCGCCGCCGCATCGCCACCAAGCCGACGCTCGGCTCCAAGAACCGCCGCATCAAGGCCAAGAAGGAGCGCGGCGAGGTCAAGGCGATGCGCGGCCGGATCGACTCCGAGTGACCGCAACGGGGCGCCGCCTCCTGCTTCCTCTCTTTTCAAATACGCAAATCCGGCCTCCGACAGGCCGAACCGCGCGTCGGAAGCGGGCGCGGGGCCTTGTTCACCGAATCTTAGTGTGAGAGTCTGCGTCCTAGAGCAGTCACCATAAAATCAGGCCCCCAGCCCATGCCACGCGACACCGCGCCCGCCGAGGCGCTGCTGAAGGACATTTTCGGCTACGACGCCTTCCGCCCCGGGCAGGGAGAGATCGTCGAGGCGGTGGCGGCGGGGCACAATGTTCTGGCCATCATGCCCACGGGCGGCGGCAAGTCGCTCTGCTACCAGCTTCCGGCGCTGCTGCGCGGCGGGCTCACCGTGGTCATCTCGCCGCTCATCGCGCTGATGCGCGACCAGGTACGCGGTCTGCGCGAGGCCGGGGTGACGGCGGGGGCGCTGACCTCGGGCAACACCCAGGAGGAAACCGACGCGGTCTGGCAGGGGCTAGAGGACGGCTCGCTGCGGCTCCTCTACCTGGCGCCGGAACGGCTCGCCTCGTCGGGCACGCAGCGCATGCTGGCGCAGGCCGGGGTCGGGCTCATCGCCGTGGACGAGGCGCATTGCGTCAGCCAGTGGGGGCACGACTTCCGCCCCGACTACCTGCGCATCGGCGAGCTGCGCCGCGCGCTCGGCGTGCCGATCGCCGCCTTCACCGCCACCGCCGACCAGGAGACCCAGGCCGAGATCGTCACCCGGCTCTTCGACGGCACCCAGCCCGAGACCTTCCTGCGCGGCTTCGACCGGCCCAACATCCACCTCGCCTTCGCGCCCAAGGACAGTCCCCGCACGCAGATCCTGCGCTTCGCCGCCGCCCGCCGCGGCCGCTCGGGCATCGTCTACTGCGGCACCCGCGCCAAGACCGAGGCTCTGTCCAAGGCGCTCGGCGAAGAGGGGCATCCGAGCTGCTTCTACCACGGCGGCATGGAGGCCGAGGCCCGGCGCGAGGTCGAGGAACGCTTCGCCACCGAGGACGGGCTGATCGTCTGCGCCACCGTCGCCTTCGGCATGGGGGTCGACAAGCCCGACATCCGCTGGGTTGCCCATGCCGACCTGCCGAAGAGCATCGAGGCCTATTACCAGGAGATCGGCCGCGCCGGGCGTGACGGTGCCCCGGCCGAGACGCTGACCCTCTACGGCGCCGACGACATCCGCCTGCGCCGCTCGCAGATCGACGAGGGCATGGCCCCGCCCGAGCGCCGCATCGCCGACCATGGCCGGCTCAACGCGCTCTTGGGCCTCGCCGAGGCGCTGGAATGCCGCCGCCAGACGCTGCTGCGCTACTTCGGCGAAGCGGCCGAGCCCTGCGGCAACTGCGATCTCTGCGACAGCCCCCCGCAGGTCTTCGACGGCACCGAGGCGGTGCGCAAGGCGCTCTCCGCCGCGCTGCGCACCGGCGAGAATTTCGGCGCCGGGCACCTCATCGACATCCTGCTCGGCAATGACACCGACAAGGTGCGCCAGCGCGGCCACGACGGGCTGCCGACCTTCGGCGTCGGCCGCGATCTCACGAAGGGCCAGTGGCAGGCGGTGTTCCGGCAGATGATGGGCCGCGATCTCGTCCGCCCCGACCCCGAGCGCCACGGCGCGCTGGTGATGACCGAGGCCGCGCGCCCGATCCTGCGCGGCGAGGAGAGCATCTCGCTGCGCCGCGACGTGATCGACAAGGCCGCCCAGCGCCGCCCGCAGGTCAAGACGCTGGTCTCGGAGGAGGACGCGCCGCTGATGTCCGCGCTCAAGGCCAAGCGCCGCGCGCTGGCCGAGGCCGCCGCGCTGCCCGCCTACATGATCTTCCCCGACCGCACGCTGATCGAGATGGCCGAGCGCCGCCCCGAGACGCTGGACCAGATGGGCGCGATCTCGGGCGTCGGCGCCAAGAAGCTCGAACGCTACGGCGCCGAGTTCCTCTCGGTGATCACCGGCGGCGCCCCGGAAGAGACGCACCCGCTGCGGATGCGCGCCGCGGCGCGGGGCACCGGCGATCTCTACGACCGGCTGATGAGCGCCCAGGCCGAGCTGATCCGCGGCGAGGATGGCACGGAAAAGCCGCTCTCCTGCTCGGCCTCGCTGCTGGCGAAGATCGCCGGGCTGCGCGATCCCGCGCCCGAGGACCTCGAGCGTATCCTCGGGGAGCGACGTTTTGTCCGGTTCGGCCCGGCCTTCATGGACCTTCTCGCCGAAGCCGATTAGACCCGTCCCGAAGTTCTGCAAATGTTCGAGGAGTGACCGCGGATGCTCGTGGTGATTTCGCCCGCAAAGAAGCTGGATTGGGCCCCGCGCGAGACCGAGATGACCACGCCGGATTTCGGCGAGGATGCGCTGCGGCTGGTCGAGACCGCGCGCGGCCTGACCACCGGTGACCTGAAGAAGCTGATGCACCTGTCGGACACGCTCGCCCAGCTCAACCACGACCGCTTCCGCGACTATGCCGAAACCCCCGAGGTCGAGGCGCTGCGCCCCGCCGCGCTGGCCTTCGCCGGCGACACCTACCAGGGGCTCGACGCCACCTCGCTCGACCCCGAGGAAATGGACTACGCGCAGGACCACCTGCGGATCCTCTCCGGCCTCTACGGCGTGCTGCGCCCGCGCGACGCGATCCAGCCCTACCGGCTGGAGATGGGCTCGCGCCTCAAGACCAGCCGCGGCAAGTCGCTCTACGACTACTGGGGCGCGCAGCTGTCCAACGCGCTGAACGCGCAGGGCGACAGCGTCGGCGCCGAGGTTCTGGTGAACTGCGCCAGCCAGGAATATTTCGGCGCGGTCTGCCCCAGGGCTCTGAAACTGCGGGTGATCACCCCGCAGTTCCTCGAGGACAAGGATGGCGCGCCCAAGGTGGTCAGCTTCTATGCCAAGCGCGCCCGCGGCGCGATGGCGCGGTTCATCGTCACCCGCCGCATCACCGACCCCGAGGCTCTGCGCGACTTCGACCTCGGCGGCTATGCCTATGACGAGGAACGCTCGACTGCGGACCAGCCGGTCTTCATCCGCCCCTATTCCAACGCCGCCTGATCCGGCAGGTCCGGCGTGGCGGCGGCCGCGCCGGGCACGCCCCAGCGCTCGATCAGCCGCGCCAGCTCGGCCTTGCGCAGCGGCTTGGTGAGGTAATCGTCGAGCCCCGCCGCCAGCAGCGCCTCGCGGTCGCCGCTCATCGCATGGGCGGTCACCGCGATGATCGGCACATGCGGCCCCTCCCCCTCCATCGCGCGGATGCGCTGCGTCGCCTCCTTGCCGTCCATCCCCGGCATCGAGATGTCCATGAACACCAGATCCGGCCGCCGCGCCTCGAAGGCGCCCACCGCCTCGGCCCCGTCGCTGGCGAAGCGCAACGCCAGCTCGCGCCCCAGCGCCTCGGCCATCTTGCGGAACACCAGCTGGTTGGTGCGGTTGTCCTCGGCCAGCAGCACGTCGAGCGGCGGCAGCGCCGAGGGCGCGGCCACCGCCGCCGCCTCCCCGCGCAGGCCCGCACCATCGCCCAGCGGCAGCGGCAGGCGCAGGCCGAAGAGCGCGCCCTTGCCGACCTCGGACTCGACCCAGATCTCGCCCCCCATCATCGCCACCAGCCGCCGGCTGATCGCCAGCCCGAGCCCGGTGCCCTCGAAGGTCCGGTTGCGCGCGTCCTCCACCTGGTTGAACTCGCCGAAGATATGCTCGAGCTTGTCCGGCGCGATGCCGATGCCGGTGTCCGAGACGCGGATCTCCAGCCCCGCCATCTCGCCCTCGATCCGCCCCGAGACGGCGATGCCCACCTCGCCCTCGGCGGTGAACTTCACCGCGTTGCCGGCAAGGTTGGTGAGGATCTGCCGGATCCGCCCGCCGTCACCCACGAAGCCGCGCGGCAGCTCCGCCGGGTAGTCCACCTTGAGTGCCACGCCCTTGCCCTGCGCCGCCGGCAGCAGCAGCCGCGCCACCTCGTCGATCGCCCGGCCAAGGTCGAAGGGTTCGGCGGCGATCACCATCCGCCCCGCCTCGATCTTCGAGTAGTCGAGGATGTCGTTGATGATCAGCAGCAGGGCCTCGCCCGAGCTGCGGATGGTCTCGGCGCAGAGCCGCTGCGCCTCGCTGAGCGGGCCGTCCATCAGCAGCTCGGCCATGCCCACCACACCGTTCATCGGCGTGCGGATCTCGTGGCTCATGTTGGCGAGGAAGGAGGATTTCGCGTGGCTGGCGATCTCGGCCCGCTGCCGCGCCTCCTCGAGCTCCTGCTGGATGCGCTTCGCCTCCGAGATGTCGATGCGCAGCCCGACCCGGCCGCCATCCGACAGCGGCCGCTCGTAGACCCGCAGCCAGCGCCCGTCGCCGAGCTGCTGCTCGAGTTCGCGCCCGGTGCTGCGATGCGCCGCCAGCCGCTCGGCCAGCCAGTCCTCCTCGCGCCCGGCGGCCTCGCGGTACTGGCCGCGCTCGAGCCCGAAGCGCAGGATGTCCTCGAAACTGGCACCGGGGCGGATCGCCGGGGCGCTCTCGCGGTAGATGCCGCGGTAGGTCTCGTTGCACATCAGCAGCCGGTCCTCGGCGTCGTAGATGACGAAGCCGTCCGGCAGCTCCTCGAGCGCCGACCACATGCGCATCAGCTCGGTGATGTCGAAGCTCAGCGTCACCACCCCGCCGTCGGGAAGGTGCCGGTCCTGCAGCTGCAGGAACTGGCCGGTGTAGATGCGGATGGTTTCGGTGGGGATCGGGTCGGCCTCCCAGCGCGCCGCCATGCGCGCGCGCCAGTCGTCGCCATGCTCGCCCTGCAGATCGACGATCCCCTCCTCGACCATCATGTCGAGCACATGCGCGTAGCCCGCCCCGGGGCGGATCGTGTCGAGCCCGTCGAAGAGCCCCAGCCAGGCCGGGTTGGCAAGCTCCATCCGGCGCTCGGCGTTGAAGGTGGCAAAGCCGTCGCGCATGCAGGACAGCGCGGTCCAGAGCTGCCCCTCGACCAGCTCGATCTTCTGGTGCGCGGCGCCGAGCTGGGTCTTCACCCGCAGGTTCTCGTCGCGCACCGTGGCGACCTCGGCCCGGGTCTCGGTGATCTCGTGGCTGAGCTGGCGCGCATGGGTGCCGAGCTTGCGGTTGGCGGCGAAAAGCTCCGCCTGCTTCAGCTCCAGCAGCCGTTCCGCCGCGAGGCGTGCGCGCCGTTCCTCGGCCAGCCGTGCCGCGATCTCCATGCTCCAAGCCCTCTGCGACCGATCCAGCATGGGCGGGGCAAGGTGAAGATTGCCTTAAGAAAACCGATGCAAAACGCTCGCTTGCCTTTACGCAAGGGCAGGGGCACCATGGTAGGGCCGACTTTGGGAGGAGTTGGACATGCGATGTTTTTTCCCCGGTCCGACCGGGTCTTCCGGTCCCGGGCATGAGTCCCGGCGCGGCGCACCCTGATGAGCGAGACCCTTGCAACGATCCACTGGCGGGCGCTCGACCGCGACGGCGAGGACAAGTGCCGCCTCGCCCGCCACAAGGACGGCTACATGCTGGTCGGCCACGCCCGGTTCCGCGACGGCACCGGCTGGGCGGCGCTCGACTACGTGGTGCGCTGCGGGCCCGACTGGCTGCCGCGCAGCGCCGACATCACCGGCACTGCCGGCGGCGAGGAGGTCCGCACCCGGCTCACCCGCCGGAACGGCGCCTGGCTGGTCAACGGCACCGAGCAGCCCGAGCTTGCCGGCTGCACCGACGTGAGCTTCGCCTTCACCCCCGCCACCAACCTCGTGCCGCTGCGCCGCCTGCCCGAGGTCGGCCGCCTCACCGTCTGTTCCGCCTGGCTGCGCCTGCCCGGCCCGCGCCTCGACCCGCTCGAGCAGAGCTACACGCGCGAGCGCGGCGGGCTGATCGGCTACGAGGCCACGCAGACCGGCCACAATGCCCAGATCACCGTCGATCCGCAGGGCTTCCCGACGCTCTATCCCGGCCTCTGGAAACGCGTCGAACTCTGACCACGCCGCCCGCCCCCGAAACGCCCGCCCCCGAAACGCAAGACGCGCCGCACCCCCGAAACGCGCCGCGCCCGAAGAACCCCGCCCCTTCTTCTCTTTCCAAATACGCCGGGGAGCGCGAGGGGCAGAGCCCCTCGCCTTTTCACCTGCCGCGCCTCCGGCGCGCGGGGCAGCGCCCCTCGCCCCTTCACGTGCCGCGCTGTTCCGCTCCGCTCAGACCCGCTCGATGGCCAGCGCGATGCCCTGTCCGCCGCCGATGCACATGGTGATCAGCGCCTTTTTCCCGCCGGTCCGCTCCAGCTCGTAGAGCGCCTTGACCGCGAGGATCGCGCCGGTCGCGCCGATCGGGTGGCCAAGCGCGATGGCGCCGCCGTTCGGGTTGACCTTCGCCGGGTCGAGCCCCAGCCCCTTGTTCACCGCCAGCGCCTGCGCGGCAAAGGCCTCGTTGCTCTCGATCACGTCGAAATCGGCAAGCGACAGGCCGGTGCGCGCGAGCAGGTTCTGCACCGCCGGCACCGGGCCGATGCCCATGACCTCGGGGCGCACCCCGGCATGGGCGTAGCCCAGCACCCGCGCCCGCGGCGTCAGCCCCGCCGCCGCAGCGGCCGCGCCGCGCGCCAGCACCAGCGCCGCGGCGCCGTCGTTGAGCCCCGAGGCATTGCCCGCGGTGACCGAGCCGGCGCGGTCGAAGGCCGGGCGCAGCCCCGCCAGCGCCTCGGCGGTGGTGGCCTTGGGATGCTCGTCGGTGTCGAAGATCACCGTGTCACGGCGCGAGGCGATCTCGACCGGCACGATCTGCTCCTTGAAGAGACCCGCCTCGATGGCCCGCGCCGCGCGCTGCTGGCTTTCCAGCGCGAAGGCGTCCTGCGCCTCGCGCGGGATGTCGTGCTCCTTGGCGACGTTCTCGGCGGTGATGCCCATGTGGCCGGTGCCGAAGGGGCAGCTGAGCGCGCCCAGCATCATGTCGACGGTGCGGATGTCGCCCATCTTCGCGCCCCAGCGCTGGTCCGGCACGATGTAGGGCGCGCGGCTCATGCTCTCGGCGCCGCCGACCAGCGCGAAGTCGGCATCGCCCAGCATCAGCGCCTGCACGCCCGAGACGATCGCCTGCGCGCCCGAGCCGCAGAGCCGGTTCACGTTCATCGCCGGGGTGGTGTCGGGAATGCCCGCCTGCATCGCGGCGACGCGCGACAGGTACATGTCGCGCGGCTCGGTGTTCAGCACGTGGCCAAAGACGACATGGCCGATCTGCCCGCCCTCGACCCCGGCGCGCTCCAGCGCCGCCTTGGCCGCCACGGTGCCGAGCTCGATCGGCGGCACCGATTTCAGCGACCCGCCAAAGGTGCCGATGGCGGTGCGCGCGCCGCCGAGGATGACGATTTCTTCCGAAGCTTCGATGGCCATGACGGATCTCCCTTTCCGTTGCGTCTCGCAGGTCGCGCGGACCATGCCGCAGCGCAGCGGCGCTGTCAGCCGGGACGTTCCGTCACCTCGCCTTCGCCCTCCCCGGCCGCCTCCCCGCCGCGGCTCCCGCCCAGCATCCGCACCTCGCGCTGCGGGAAGGGGATCGAGATGCCGTTCGCCTTGAACGCATCCCAGAGCGCGAGGAAGACGTTGCCGCGGATGTTGGTCAGCCCCTGCGACGGGTCGATGATCCAGAACCGCAGGATGTAGTCGACGCCCGAGTCGCCGAAGCCGGTGATGTGGCAGACCGGCGGACGGCTGCTCAGCACCCTTCCGACGCCCTGCGCCGCCTTGATCGCCACCTCGCGCACGAGGTGCGGGTCGTCGCCGTAGGAGGTGCCGAAGGTGATGTCGACGCGCACCAGCTCGTTCGAATGCGACCAGTTGACCACCTGTCCGGTGATCATGTCCTCGTTCGGGATGAGGTATTCCTTGCCGTCGCGCGTGGTGATCGACACGTAGCGCGCGCCCAGCGCGTTGATCCAGCCGAAGGTCTCGCCGATCGAGATCACGTCGCCCGGCTTGATCGACTTGTCGAGCAGGATGATGATCCCCGACACGAGGTTCGACACCACCTTCTGCAAGCCGAAGCCGAGCCCGACGCCGATCGCCCCCGAGAGCACCGCGAGCCCGGTGAGATCCACCCCCGCCAGCTTCAGCGCCAGGAAGAAGGCCGCGCCGTAGAGCGCCACCTGCAGGAACTTCACCGCCAGCACCTGCATCGAGGGGCTGATCCCCTCGTTCCTGCGGATGCTCGCCGCCCCCGCCGTGGCGAGGAACCGCGCCAGCGCGATCAGCGCGACGAGGATCACCACTGCCTGAAGGATGAGCCAGAGCGAGAGCTTGGACTCGCCGAAGCTGACCGCGGCGCTTTCCAGCAGCGCCTGCGCCTCGTCGGTCAGCCCGAGGATCCACATGGTGACGTAGCCCCAGGCCCCGTAGCGCACCAGCGAGCGCAGCGCCGGGTTGCCGATCAGCCGGGTGATCAGCGCGATCAGCAGCCAGGCGGTCGAAAGCTGCGCGATGATCTCCAGCAGGTAGGTGCGCGACGGCCAGGTGATCTGGTGCATCGCCGCGATGACGACCCAGATCAGCGTGACGAAGATGATCATCCGCAGCCGCCGGTGCAGCACGATCAGCACGCGCATCCGCCATTTCGGCCAGCCCTCGCGCGCCCGCATCCACTCGTAGAGCCTTGGCCCCAGGAGCGCGCGCAGCAGGTGCGCCGCGCCGAACAGCGCCAGCGCGATCCCCAACTGGTAGAACATCCAGGGCCGCAGCACGATGGCAAGGAAGGTGTCGACCTGCCCGAGCAGGGTGAGCCCGGTCTCCTTCAGCGCCTCGAAGGGCGTCCGGTCCGGGTCGGGAAGGTCGGTCTCGGGGTTCATGCGTGCGCGGGGCTCCTCACCCCGCCAGCGTGGCACCACGCCCGTTCCGGCTCAAGGCCCTGATCCCCAAGGCTCGGTCGCGGCGGAGCCCCGTTCGCGGGGCCCCGGGCCCGGGCGGTGCCCCGGATCAGGGCTTCGGCAGGTTCAGGGTGATCTCCTGCGCCTCGGCCTGGGGCAGGCTCATCAGCAGCCCCCAGAGCAGCGTTGCGATCAGGACCAGGTGCATGGCGTTCATCAATGACATGGCATCTCCTCCACGGCGGTAACAAAACTACGCGCGGCCGCCGCGAAAGTTCCAAACCTTCCGCCATCGCGCGCGATGGGTTGATCGGCGCGCGGCAAAGAGGTATCCCGGCGGCATGACTCGGCTTCTTGACCTCGGTGACCGCGTGCGTCTGCGCGAACGGTTCCACGGCGCGAACTTCACGGTTCTGGCGCGCCTATAAGGCTGTCTTGCAGCCCGCCCCGGCGCGGGGGCTCTCTTCCTGCGCCAAGCCCAAGCCAAATTCCAAGACATATACACCCCGAGAGGACCCCCATGTCCGGCAAGACGCTCTACGACAAGATCTGGGATGCCCACGTCGTCCAGCAGGACGCTGACGGCACCTGCCTGCTCTACATCGACCGCCACCTCGTGCACGAGGTCACCTCGCCCCAGGCCTTCGAGGGCCTGCGCATGTCCGGCCGCAAGGTCCGCGCCCCCGAGCGCACCATCGCCGTGCCCGACCACAACGTGCCCACGACGCTCGACCGCGAGAACGGCATCGAGAACGAGGAGAGCCGCATCCAGGTCGAGGCGCTCGACAAGAACGCCCGCGACTTCGGCGTGAACTACTACCCGGTCAGCGACGTCCGCCAGGGCATCGTGCACATCGTCGGCCCCGAGCAGGGCTGGACCCTTCCCGGCATGACCGTGGTCTGCGGCGATTCGCACACCGCCACCCACGGCGCCTTCGGCGCGCTGGCGCATGGCATCGGCACGTCCGAGGTCGAGCACGTGCTCGCCACCCAGACGCTGATCCAGTCCAAGTCGAAGAACATGAAGGTCGAGATCACCGGCCAGCTGCGTCCGGGCGTCACCGCCAAGGACATTACGCTCTCGGTCATCGGCCACACCGGCACCGGCGGCGGCACCGGCTACGTCATCGAGTATTGCGGCGAGGCGATCCGCGCGCTGTCGATGGAAGGCCGGATGACGGTCTGCAACATGGCCATCGAGGGCGGCGCCCGCGCCGGCCTGATCGCGCCCGACGAGACCACCTTCGACTACGTGAAGGGCCGCCCGCACGCGCCGAAGGGCGCGCAGTTCGAGGCCGCGCTTTCCTGGTGGAAGACGCTCTTCTCCGACGAGGACGCGCATTGGGACAAGGTCGTGACGATCAAGGGCGAGGACATCGCCCCCGTCGTCACCTGGGGCACCTCGCCCGAGGACGTGCTGGCGATCACCGACGTGGTTCCCGCGCCGGAAAGCTTCACCGGCGGCAAGGTCGAGGCGGCCAAGCGCGCGCTGCAGTACATGGGCCTCGAGCCCGGCCAGAAGCTGACCGACATCAAGATCGACACGGTCTTCATCGGCTCCTGCACCAACGGCCGGATCGAGGACCTGCGCGCCGCGGCCGAGATCCTCAAGGGCAAGAAGGTCAAGGATGGCATGCGCGCCATGGTCGTGCCGGGCTCGGGCCTCGTCCGCGCCCAGGCCGAGGAAGAGGGGCTTGCGCAGATCTTCATCGACGCGGGCTTCGAGTGGCGGCTTGCCGGCTGCTCCATGTGCCTCGCGATGAACCCCGACCAGCTGGCGCCGGGCGAGCGCTGCGCCGCCACCTCGAACCGCAACTTCGAGGGCCGTCAGGGCAAGGGCGGGCGCACCCACCTCATGTCCCCGGCCATGGCGGCGGCGGCGGCGGTCACCGGCTACCTCACCGACGTGCGCGACTTCATGGCCGCGCCGGTCGAGGCCTGAGCGATCCCGGGGTCCCCGCGCGGGACCCCTTCCCCTATTCCGGCGATTCCGGCCGGGCACCCGCGCAGCCACATGCCTTGTGCATGAGATGTGCATCGGATGTGCCCCCCGGATCCCGCCCCATCCCCAAGGAGGGACAGATGGAAAAATTCGAGAAGCTGACCGGGATCGCGGCGCCCATGCCGCTGGTGAACATCGACACCGACATGATCATCCCCAAGCAGTTCCTGAAGACGATCAAGCGCTCGGGCCTCGGCGTGCATGCCTTCGACGAGATGCGCTATCTCGACGACGGTTCCGAGAACCCGGACTTCGTGCTCAACAAGCCGCAGTACCGCGCCGCGCAGGTCATCGTCGCCGGTGACAACTTCGGCTGCGGCTCCTCGCGCGAGCACGCGCCCTGGGCGCTCGCCGACTTCGGCATCAAGGTGGTGATCTCCACCTCCTTCGCCGACATCTTCTACAACAACTGCTTCAAGAACGGCATGCTGCCCATCGTCATGCCGCAAGAGGCCGTCGACGTGCTGATGAAGGACGCGGAAAAGGGCGCCAACGCCCGCATGACCGTAGACCTCGAGAACCAGGTGGTCACCACCTCGGACGGCGAGGAATTCGCCTTCGAGATCGACCCCTTCCGCAAGCACTGCCTGATCGAGGGGCTCGACGACATCGGCCTGACCATGGAAAAGGCCGGCGCGATCGACACGTTCGAGGCCGCCGCCGCCCAGTCCCGCCCCTGGGTCTGAGCCTCCGGCACATCAGCGAACAGGAAGGGCTGTCCCCGCGGGGACAGCCCTTTTTCCTTGCCCGCGCCCGCCCCTTCCCGGCGCCGCGCTCGCGCCACCGTCCGGCCTGCCTCCGGCGGGGATATTTGACCCATGTGGAAGACCCGCGCCGCTCCCGGCTTCCACATGGTCCAAGTATCCCGGGGGAGTCGCGCGCAGCGCGGCGGGGGCAGAGCCCCCTCTTTCCCGCTTTGCCGCAAGTCCTGCGGCGGGGGCAGAGCCCCCTCCTTCCCGCTTTGCCGCAAGTCCTGCGGCGGGGGCAGAGCCCCCTCCTCCCTCAGCACGAGCGCGAAAGATCCATCTCCGGCACCTCGCCCGTCACGATGAGCCGCGCGCTGGTCGCCGCGCGCACAGCCTCGACGGTGATCCCCGGCGCGGTCTCGATCAGGTGCAGCCCGTCCGCCTCGGGGCGGATCACCGCAAGCTCGGTGACGATCAGATCGACGCGCCGCTCGGCGGTGAGCGGCAGGGTGCATTCCGGCACGATCTTCGGCGCCCCGCCCTTGGCGCAGTGGATCATCGCCACGATCACCCGCTTCGCCCCGGTGACGAGATCCATCGCCCCGCCCATGCCGGGCACGTAGACCCCGGGGATCATCCAGTTGGCGAGATGGCCGCGCTCGTCCACCTGCAGCCCGCCCAGCACCGTCAGGTCGAGGTGCCCGCCGCGGATCAGCCCGAAGGAGAAGGCACTGTCGATGGTCGAGGCGCCCGGCACCGCCGAGACGAAGCTGCCGCCCGCGTCGGTCAGGTGCCGGTCCGACATGCCCTCGGGCGGGCGCCGCCCCATGCCGACCACGCCATTCTCGGCCTGGAAGAACACGCCCATGCCCTCGTCGAGATGGTCCGAGACCAGCGTCGGGATGCCGATGCCGAGGTTGACCAGCGTGTGCGGACGCACCTCGGCGGCGCAGCGACGGGCGATGAGTTCCTTGGGATCCATCACGGCCTCGGTCATGCCACCCTCCGAATCACGTGATCGACCAGCGCGCCGGGGGTCTTCACCGCGTCGGGCGGGATCATCCCCACCGGCACGATCTCCTCGGGCTCGGCGATCACCACATCGCCGGCCAGCGCCATGATCGGGTTGAAGTTCGTCGCGGTCAGCATGTAGGTCAGGTTCCCCACGTAATCGCAGCTGCGCGCCGCGATCAGCGCGAAATCCGCGCGCAGCGGCGGCTCGAGCAGGTAGGGCCTGCCCTCGACCTCGATCACCTGCTTACCCTCGGCCACCTTGGTGCCCAGCCCCGTCGGCGTCAGCACTCCGCCGAGCCCCACCCCGGCGGCGCGGATGCGCTCGACCAGCGTGCCCTGCGGCACCAGCTCGACCTCGAGCGTGCCCTCGCGCATCTGCTCCTGCACATCCGGGTTGAGCCCGATGTGGCTGCCGATGAACTTGCGCAGGCAGCGCGCGGCGACCAGCGGGCCGACGCCGCGGTCCGGCCGGGCGGCGTCGTTGACGATGACCGTGAGCTCCTTCCTGCCCGAGGCGGCAAGCGCGCGGACCATCCGGTCCGGCGTGCCGACCCCCATGAAGCCCGAGAGCATGATCCGCGCCCCGTCCGGGATCAGCGCCACCGCCTCGTCCACCGTAAGTGCCTGGTACATCATCGCCCTCCAAGAACATGTCGCTACGGCGCCAGTCAGAACACGGAAACTCTGCGTTCGACGTTGCGTCAGGTCAAATGTCTTGGATATCCCTCACAAGATGATAACAGGAAAGAAAACTCGCGCTTAAGACGTACGCGCTGCCCGCAAGGACCGGCCCGCCATGCCCGCCGGGACGACCTGTTGCTTAATGATTTCCTTGAGAAAGCCGTCGCGGATCCGGCCGCTCCCGACCGTCCGCGGGGTCCCGGGCCAGGGCTGCCGGTCCGCCGGATGCCAGTTGGAGTTGATGCAATTTCGCACCTTTTCCACCATGAAACCGCCGGATTTCGCCGGTCCCCTTTGGTCACGCTTGCCGCGCAGGTCAGAAGTAGGCAAAATTTGGGCAATAATGAGGCAATCCGCCGGCGCGGCGGGGTCAGTGAAAAACCAGGGGGCAGGAACGCACCCGGCGGGCACGAGGGGCGCGGCACAGCGTCCGGCCCGGCACGACCGGAAAAAGGGCAGAACTGGTGATTACGCGCTTTCTCAAAGCCGGAGTCCGCGCCGTTGCAATGGCCCTGCTCATTGCGATGCCCGCGGTGCTGCTGCCCGGCGGCGCGGACATGGCGCAGATCACCGGCCTTCTCGCGCTGGTGGCGGCGCTGCTGACCTTCGTCGAATACGTCGGCGACTACCCCTCGATTCTCGAGTTCCGCGACGCCCCGCCCTTCAACCGGCTGCGTTTCGTCGCGCTTTTCGTCACGGTGCTCGTGCTGACCCTGCTCTGCCGGGGCGAGATCGCGCCCACGCCGCTCTCGCAGGGGCTCGAGCGCATCGCCACGACGGTCGGCGACTGGCTGGACTTCCCCTTCTCGCCGGTGCGGCTGATGGTGCTGCTGGCCACCGACGACATGAGCGCGGCGGATGTCGCGCGCATCCGCACCCACGCCGGCATCGCCTACCTGCTGTCGGCGGCGAGCATGCTGGGCTTCGTGCTGACCGTCCGGCTGCTGAACTGGCCGATTCGCCATGGCGCCTTCAATTTCTGGGTCAACCTGCCGCTCTTCGATCCGACGATCGGCAAGGACGTGCTCTACCGGCTCAACCGCGACGGCAATGTTAACGTCGCCTTAGGCTTCCTTCTGCCATTCCTGATCCCGGCGGTGATGAAACTGGCGTCGCAGACCATCGACCTGCTGTCGCTGACCGAGCCGCAGACATTGATCTGGACGATGAGCGCATGGGCCTTCCTTCCGGCAAGCCTGGTGATGCGGGGCGTCGCGCTGATGCGCATCGCCGCGCTGATCGAGGAAAAGCGCCGCCGCGCCTATGCACAGGCGGAGGCGCAGACCATCTGACCCGGCTGCGGCTGCCGGCGCTTCTGCTCGCCGCGCTCCTCGCCTGCGCCCTGCCCGCGCGCGCGGCCGAGATCACCCTCGCCACCTGGCATGCCGATCTCAGCCGCAAGGGCCCCGGCCTGCTGCTGCGCGACCTTGCCGAGCTGCGCGATCCCCTGCCCGCGGTGCTGGACGAGATCGTCACCGCCGATGCCGACCTGCTGCTGCTCACCGACATGGATTTCGACCTAGGCCTCGCAGCGCTGGCCGAACTGGCGGCCCGGCTCGAGGAGCGCGGCGCGGCCTATCCCCACCGCCTCGCGCTGCGGCCGAATTCCGGGCTCGCCAGCGGCGCGGATCTCGACGGTGACGGGCAGCTGGGTGGCCCGCGCGACGCGCAGGGCTTCGGCGAGTTTTCGGGCCAGCACGGCATGGCGCTGCTCTCGCGCGAGCCGCTGACGCTGGTCCGCGATGTCTCGGACCTGCTCTGGCGCGACCTGCCCGGCAGCCGGATGACCGCGGCCGACCCTGCGGCGGATCTGCAACGCCTGTCCTCGACCGGCCACTGGGCAGTACGCATGGGGGGCGGCGCGGGCCTGTTGACGCTGCTCTGCCTCGCTGCCACGCCGCCGGTCTTCGACGGGCCCGAGGATCGCAACGGCCGGCGCAACGCCGACGAGATCGCGCTCTGGCGCCGCATCCTCGACGGCGCGCTCGGCCCGCCGCCCGAGGAGCCTTACGTCTTGATCGGAAACGCCAATCTCGACCCGGACAAGGGCGAGGGCCTGCGCTCCGAGATGGCGGGCCTGCTCGCTGATCCGCGCCTGCAGGACCCCCTGCCGGGCCTGCCCACCGCCGACTGGCCCGCCACCGGGCCGCTGCGGGTCAGCTACATCCTGCCCTCGGCAACGCTCGGGATCGCGCGGGCGCGGGTCGGCGCTCCGCTGACGGGCCAGGCGCACCGGCTGGTCACGGTCACAGTCAGCGTGCCTGAAATTGCGAAACGCCCCTGATTTCTTGACCATTCCGCCCCTCTCCGCTACGCGATTGCGCAACATTCCGAGGAGAGACTTTCCATGAGCAACCCTTCGCTTCTCATCCTGCCCGGCGACGGCATCGGCCCCGAGGTGATGGCAGAGGTCCGCCGCGTCATCGACTGGTTCGGCGACAAGCGCGGCCTCAAGTTCGATGTCAGCGAAGACCTCGTGGGCGGCTGCGCCTATGACGCGCATGGCACGCCGCTGACCGACGAGACCATGGCCAAGGCGCAGGAAGTGGACGCCGTTCTGCTCGGCGCCGTGGGCGGCCCGAAATACGACAAGCTCGACTTCTCGGTGAAGCCCGAGCGCGGCCTGCTGCGCCTGCGCAAGGAGATGGACCTCTACGCCAACCTGCGCCCGGCCCAGTGCTTCGACGCGCTGGCCGACTTCTCGTCGCTGAAGAAGGACGTGGTCGCCGGTCTCGACATCATGATCATCCGCGAGCTGACCTCGGGCGTCTACTTCGGCGAGCCCCGCGGCATCATCAAGGAAGGCAACGAGCGCGTCGGCATCAACACCCAGCGCTACACCGAGAGCGAGATCGCCCGCGTGGCCCGCTCGGCCTTCGAGATGGCGCGCAAGCGGAACAACAAGGTCTGCTCGATGGAGAAGGCCAACGTGATGGAATCGGGCATCCTGTGGCGCGACGTCGTGCAGGAGATCCACGATGCCGAGTACCCGGACGTGGAACTCTCGCACATGTACGCCGACGCCGGCGCCATGCAGCTGACCCGCTGGCCCAAGCAGTTCGACGTGATCGTCACCGACAACCTCTTCGGCGACCTGCTGTCCGACCTCGCGGCGATGCTGACCGGCTCGCTCGGCATGCTGCCCTCGGCCTCGCTGGGTGCGCCGATGGCCAACGGCCGTCCCAAGGCGCTCTACGAGCCGGTGCACGGCTCGGCGCCCGACATTGCGGGCCAGGGCAAGGCGAACCCCATCGCCTGCATCCTCAGCTTCGCCATGGCGCTGCGCTACAGCTTCGACAAGGGCGACGAGGCGGCCCGCCTCGAGCAGGCGATCGAGAAAGTGCTGGCCGAGGGCTACCGCACCGCGGACCTGCTGGGCGAGGAAGGCAAGCAGCCGGTCTCGACCTCGGAAATGGGCACCGCGATCCTCGCCGCCCTCGACGCGAGCCTCTGAGGCGGAACGGCGAAGCATCGCCGGTCCAGGTTGGAACGGGGCGGTCATCGGCCGCCCCGTTTTCACGTTCCGCGCGGTCCTGCGTTGAATTCCCCCCGATTGGCGCTAACCCTAGTCCCGAGGCGGAACAGACGGATCAGCACCCATGGGATCAAACGCAAAAGGCGCGCTCATCGCGCTGATCACCTTTGGCATCTACTCGACTCACGACGTGATCGTGAAGTTCCTCGGGGCCGACTACAGCCCCGTGCAGATCGTGTTCTTCTCGGTACTGCTGAGCTTCCCGCTGGTCAGCCTCATGCTGATCCGCGACACCACGGCGGGCCACCTGCGCCCGATCCATCCGTGGTGGACCGCGACGCGGACGCTCTCGGCGGTGATCACCGGGCTCTGCGCCTTCTACGCCTTCTCGGTGCTGCCGCTGGCCGAGACCTACGCGATCATCTTCGCGCAGCCGTTGCTGATCACCGTTCTGGCGATTCCCATCCTCGGCGAGCAGGTGCGCCTGCGCCGCTGGCTGGCGGTGCTGGTCGGCCTTGCCGGCGTGCTCGTTGTGCTGCGCCCCGGCGCGACGGAACTGACCCTCGGACACGCGGCAGCGCTGGTTGCGGCGGTCTTCGGGAGCCTCTCGTCCATCGTGGTGCGCAAGATCGGCCACGAGGAGCGCTCGGTGGTGCTGCTGCTCTACCCGATGATGGCCAACTTCATCATCATGGGCTGCGCCCTGCCCTTCGTCTATCACCCGATGCCGATCGAGCATCTCGGCGCCGTCGGACTGATGGCGATTCTCGCCATGGCCGGGGGGGCGCTGCTGATCACCGCCTACCGCGCCGGCGAGGCGGTGATCGTCGCCCCCATGCAATATTCGCAGCTGCTCTGGGCCACGCTCTACGGCGCGATCTTCTTCGACGAGTTCCCCGATTCGATCACCCTGCTCGGCGCATCGCTGATCATCGGCAGCGGCGTCTACATCGTGCTGCGCGAGGGGCGTGCGAAGTCCTCCGAGAACACCCCGGTGCTGCGCACGCGCACCCGTATCGAGTTCGGAACCACCCTGCGCGTCGGCTCGCTTCTGCGCACGATGAAAAGGCGAGAAAAAGGGGCGAATAGGCCCTTGCCAAAGGTCTGAGGCTGGGCTACTCCCCGCGGCACGGTCGGAGTGTAGCTCAGCCTGGTAGAGCACTGTCTTCGGGAGGCAGGGGCCGGAGGTTCGAATCCTCTCACTCCGACCAATTACGCAAAGGCGCCCCTCGGGGCGCCTTTCGTCTTTCCGGAGCCTCGCGAACGCGCTCAGATTCCCTGTGCCATCCGTGCCTTGCGCGGCGAGGTCAGCTTCATGCCGGGCGTGGTGAGCCGCTCCTCGGACCCGGTCCAGGCATAGGCCAGCAGGCAGGGGTCGAGCTCGGCCGTGGTGATCCGGTGTTCGAGGCCGGGGCGGTTGAAGATCAGCGAGCCCGGCGCATGAACCGCGGCGTCATTCTCGGACCAGTCCCCGGCGACCGAGATGTAGCTCTCCTCGATCTCGTGGTGGCTGTGCTGCGGATAGGTGGTCCCCGGCGCGAAGAGCACGAAGCCCAGCACCAGCTTCTCGGCCTGAACCGGGCCGCGCGGGCCGAGCACCTCGCAATAGGCGTACTTGCGGGCCAGCGCCTTCGGCACCTTCTCGTAGCCGTATTCCCAGGTGAGCTGCTCCGCGACGCGCGACAGCGCCCGTGCCATGCCGCTCACCGCGCCGCGCTCGCCGAGGTCGAGCGCGCGGGGCAGGTGCGCGGTGACCGGCTTCGCCTCGGGCGGGCGCGCAACGACCTCGGGATCGGCGTCGATGATCGCGGCCAGCGACTCGCGCACCCGCTTGCGGTGCGCGCGGATGAGCTTGCTGCCGCCGGCCGAGCCGTGGCGGTAGAGCGCATCGAACTCGCGCAGCAGGTAGAGCCAGTTCGGGCAATCCTGCAGGCGCAGCGCCAGGTTCGGTGTGTCGGCACGTTCGTTCATCTCTGCGTCTCCAGCCTCGTCACGCGCCGACCCGGACGACGATGCGCCCGCGCACCGCACCCTCGAGGAACTTCGGCGCGGCCCCGATGACCTCGTCGAAGGCCAGCTCGTGGATCATCTCCTCGAGCTTGCCGAGGTCGAGATCGGTCGCGAGCCGGGACCAGGCCTCGAGCCGGTCGGGTTTCGGGCACATCACGCTGTCGACCCCCGCCAGCGTCACGCCGCGCAGGATGAAGGGCGCGACCGAGGCCGGCAGGTCCATGCCCGCCGCCAGACCGCAGGCCGCGACGACGCCGCGGTATTTCATCATCGAGATCATGTTGGCGAGCACCGTGCTGCCCGCGACGTCGATGCCGCCGGCCCAGCGTTCCTTCGCCAGCGGGCGCAGCTTGCCGGTCAGCTCGGCCCGGTCGATCACCGAGGCCGCGCCGAGGCCGCGCAGGTAGTCCGCCTCGGCGGCACGGCCGGTCACCGCCGCCACCTCGTAGCCCTTTGCCGCCAGCAGCGCCGTCGCGACGCTGCCGACGCCCCCCGCCGCGCCGCTGACCACGATCTCGCCCTTGTCGGGGGTCACCCCGTGCCGCTCCAGCGCCAGAACGCAGAGCATCGCCGTGTAGCCCGCCGTGCCGATCGCCGCCGCCTGCCGCAGGTCGATCGCCGCGGGCAGCGGCACCAGCCAGTCGCCCTTCACCCGGGCGCGCTCGGCCAGCCCGCCCCAGTGCACCTCGCCGACGCCCCAGCCGTTCAGCACGACCCGGTCGCCCGGCTTGAAGTCCGGGTGCGCGCTTTCCGCCACGGTGCCCGAGAAGTCGATGCCCGGCACCATCGGGAAGGCGCGCACCACCGGCGCGGCGCCGGTGATCGCCAGCGCATCCTTGTAGTTCAGCGTCGAGTAGGCGACCTCGACCAGCACGTCGCCCTCTGGCAGCTGGTCCTCGGAGACCTCGGTCACCGAGACGGTCTGCGTCTCGCCGGGTTTCTCGATCAGGATGGCCTTCATTGTGTCGTCCTTTCAGCTTGTCTGGTCAGGTCTCGATGAGACGGAAGAAGGTGGTGGCGAAGCGGCGCAGGGGCTCGGGACGAAGCTCGAGCTTGGCGCGCAGCACGGCGCCCTCCCAGCCGATCCAGAAGACCTCTGCCAAGGCCTCGGGGTCATGATCGGGGCTCAGCGTGCCCTGCGCCTGCGCCTCGCGCAGGAGCCGCGCGGTGCGGGCCTGCCAGTCCTCGAGCACGCAGGTCAGCGCGGCGCGGAATTCGTCCGGCAGCGCGCCCATCTCCTGCCCGAGATTGCCGACGAGGCAGCCGCGCCGGAAACCGTGCCGGGCCATGCCCTCCTCGGCCTTCTCGGTGAAGACGCGGAGCCGGTCGAGCGGCGCGCGCCCCTCGTTCAGGAAGGCGCGGTCGAGAAGCTCGGTGAAATAGGCGTTGTAGGCGGCGACGAGGGCGAGGCCGAAATCGGCCTTGCCCCGGAAGTGGTGGTAGAAGCTGCCCTTGGGCACGCCCGCCGCCTTGAGGATCTCGTCGACGCCCACCGAGGAATAGCCGCGCTCGGTCAGGTGGACGAGCCCGGCGCGGATCAGCTTCTGCCGCGCCTCGGACGCGTCCGGCGTGCCGCGCGGACGGCCGCGGCGGGGCTTCTCGGGGACGACGGAGGGCGAGTCGGGCATGGTCATGAATCATTAATAGACCGATCCGTCCAATAAATCTACGGCAGTTGTCGGAACGAGGGAGCCGCGCAACGAAAAGGGGCGGACCCGAAGGCCCGCCCCTGTCATCTCTCTTCGCAACCGGGCCCGGTCAGGCCGCGCCCGCCTTCATGATGCGGGCGATGTCGTCATGCTCGGCCACGTAGTGACCCGGCGCGATCTGGTCGAGCTGCGGCACGTAGTCCACGTCGCCCACCGCCAGCCGCGAGGGCAGGAAGCGCAGCGCCGCCTTGGCATCGAGCGGCGAGGGCAGCTCGCCGGGCAGGCGGATGCGGGTACGCGCGCGCTCGGCCACCGGGTCGGGGATCGGCACGGCCGAGATCAGCGACTGGGTGTAGGGATGCGCGGGCTTCGAACAGATCGTCTCGGCATCGCCCATCTCGACCACCCGTCCGAGGTAGAGCACCATGATCCGGTTCGAGATCTCGCGCACCACCGACAGGTCGTGCGAGATGAAGAGCATCGACATGCCGAACTCGGCCTGCAGCTCTTTCAGCAGCTTCACGATCTGCGCCTGGATCGACACGTCGAGCGCCGAGACCGCCTCGTCGCAGATGATCAGCTTGGGCCGGTTGATCATCGCCCGGGCGATGCCCACGCGCTGGTTCTGGCCGCCCGAGAGCTCGTGCGGGTAGCGGTTGTACTTCTCCGGCTCGAGACCCACGCGGGTCATCATCCGCAGCACTTCCTCGCGCCGCTCGGACTTGGTCAGCTCGGGGCGGTAGGTCTTCAGCGGCTCGGCGATCGAGTCGGCGATGGTCATCCGCGGGTCGAGGCTGGCGAGCGGGTCCTGGAAGACGATCTGAAGGTCCTTGCGTTCCTTCTTCAGCGCCTGCTTGTCCATCGCGTGCAGCGGCTTGCCCAGCCAGCTGACATTGCCGCCGGTGGGATCGACCAGCCGCAGCACGGCGCGGGCCAGCGTGGACTTGCCGCAGCCGGACTCGCCGACGATGCCCAGCGTCTCGCCGGCGCGCAGGCCGAAGCTGACGCCGTTGACCGCCTTCAGCGGCACGGTCTTGCCGAAGATGCCGCCCTCGATCTTGATCGGGAAGTGCACCTTCATGTCGTCGACGCGCAGGATCTCCTTGCCCTCGACGCGGCCACCGGCCTCGCCCTTGTCGATGCGCGGCATCGCGTCGAGCAGGCGGCGGGTGTAGTCATGGCGGGGCTGCGAGAAGATTTCGGTCACCTCGCCTTCCTCGACGAACTCGCCGAGGCGCATGACCTTGATGCGGTCGCACATGCGCGCCACCACGCCCATGTCATGGGTGATGAGGGCGATGGCGGTGCCGAGCTCGCGCTTGAGCTGGTCCATGAGGTCGAGAACCTCGGCCTGCACGGTCACGTCGAGCGCGGTGGTCGGCTCGTCGGCGATCAGCAGCCGCGGCTCGCAGAGCATCGCCTGGGCGATCATCACGCGCTGGCGCATGCCGCCCGAAAGCTCGTGCGGGTACTGCTTCAGGCGGCGCTTCGCCTCGGGGATGCGCACGCGCTCGAGCCAGTCGAGGCAGTGCTTCTCGGCCTCGCGGCCCGACATGCCGCGGTGCACCTTCAGCACCTCGGCCATCTGCTCGCCCACCTTGAGGTGCGGCGTCAGCGCGGTCAGCGGATCCTGGAAGATCATCCCGACCTTGTCGCCGCGGATGCGGTTCAGCTTGCTGACCGGCAGGTTGAGGATCTCGGAGCCCTGCAGCGCCACCGAGCCCGTCGCCACGCCGTTCTTCGGCAAGAGGCCCATGGCGGCCATGAAGCTCTGCGACTTCCCCGAGCCCGACTCGCCGACGATGCCGAGGCACTCGCCCTCGCGGATGTCGAAGGAGACGCCCTTCACCGCCTGAACGCGGCCGTCCTGGGTCTCGAAACCGACCTTGAGGTCCTTCACGGAAAGAATGGTCATGTCAGCGATCCTTCGGGTCGAGGGCGTCACGCAGGCCATCGCCGATGAAGAACATCGTGATGATGATGGTGACGTAGAAGAACAGCGGGAAGAGCAGCTGCCAGAGCGTGCCGTAGCCCATGGTGCCCGCGCCCTCGGCGATCAGCCGCCCGAGCGAGGTCATCGGCTCCGAGATGCCGAGGCCGAGGAAGGAGATGAAACTCTCCGCCAGGATCATCTCGGGCACCAGCAGCGACGCGTAGACGATGACCACGCCGATGAGGTTCGGCAGGATGTGGCGGAAGATGATCGCCCCCTCGCTCACGCCGCCGGCGCGCGCCGCCTCGATGAACTCGCGAGTCTTCAGCGCCAGCGTCTGGCCGCGCACGATCCGCGCCATGGTCAGCCACGACACCGCGCCGAGCGCGATGAACAGCGTGACGAAGTTCCGCCCGGCCACCACGAGGATGAGGATCAGGATCAGCGTCAGCGGGATCGCCAGCAGGATGTCGACGACGCGCATCATGATGCTGTCGAGCCGGCCGCCGTAGAAGCCCGCGATCACGCCCCAGGCGGTGCCGACGAGCAGCGCCATGGCGGCGCCGATCAGGCCCACCAGCAGCGAGGTCTGCGTCGCCTGGATGGTGCGCGCGTAGAGGTCACGGCCCAGCTCGTCGAGGCCGAAGAAGTGGCCGGTCTCGATCGAGGGCGCGCCCTGCACGAGGATGTCGCCCATGCGGGCCCAGTCGATTTCCTCGTTGTCCCAGACCGCGAAGAGCGGCCCGAACACGACGAAGGCGACGATCAGCGCCAGCACGACGACGCTGGCCATGGCGGCCTTGTTGCGCACGAAGCGCCCCATGGCGTCGCGCAGCAGCGAGCGGCCGCGGACGACCTTGAAATCGGTGATGTCGGCGGCCAGTTCCGCCGCCTTTTCGGATTTTCCGAACACGGGGTCAGCCTCCTCAGTAACGGATTTTCGGATCGAACCACGCGTAGGCGAGGTCGGTCAGCAGGTTCACCACGACGGTCAGCGCGCCGTAGAGGATGGTCACGCCGAGCAGCACGGCATAGTCGCGGGTGAGCGCCGAGCTCACGTAGGACTGCCCGAGACCGCCGGTCGAGAAGTAGAGGTCGACGAAGACCGAGCCCGTGAGCACGTAGACGAAGACCGGGCCGAGATACGAGATCACCGGCAGCAGCGTCGGCTTCATCGCGTGGCGCAAGACGATGGCGCTGTTGCTCAGGCCCTTGGCCCGCGCGGTGCGGATGAAGTTCGAGTTCAGCACTTCCAGCATGGACGAGCGCGTGATCCGCGCGATCGAGCCCATGTAGGAGGTGGAGAGCGCGATGACCGGCATCACGAGATAGGGCCACTGCCCGCCGTTCCAGCCGCCGCCGGGCAGGATGCCGAGCCAGAGCGTGAAGGTCAGGATGAGGATCGGGCCCATGATGAAGTTCGGCAGCGCCTGCGCGGCAATGCCCAGCGACACGGCAAGGTAGTCGATCCAGGTGTTGTGGCGGATCGCGGCGGCAATGCCGAGGCCGACACCGACGGCGGTGGCGACGAGGAAGGACAGCGAGCCGTAGGTCAGCGAGATCGGGAAGCCCTGCGCGATGATGTCGTTCACGCTGCGGTCCTTCTGCACGAAGGAGGGTCCGAAATCGAAATGGATGACGATGTTGTAGAAATAGTCCCAGAGCTGTTTCCACAGCGGCTGGTCGAGCCCGTATTGCGCGTTGATGTTGGCCAGCACTTCGGGCGGCAGCGGCCGTTCCGAGGTGAAGGGCCCGCCCGGCGCGACATGCATCATCAGGAAGGACGCGACGACCAGCAAAAGGATCGTCGGGATCGCGACCAGCAGGCGGCGAATGACATAGGTCAGCATTCTGGAGGATCCGGAAAAGGGCGCCGCCCCCGGCGCACGCGGCGCAGGGGCGGCGGGTTAGAGATGGTTATTCGGCGATCTTGTAGAGATTCTTCGAATACCAGTTCTGCTCGACGTTCTCGACTGGCCAGTTCCCCACGTCGCTGTCCATCATGTAGACGCCGGCGTAGTGGTAGACGGGGATCACCGGCACATCGGTGGCGATGATCTCTTCGGCCGCGGTGTAGAGCGGGGTGGTGTCCTCGGCGGTCTTCGCGTCGGCCAGCAGCGCGTCATACTCGGGGTTCGAGTACTTGCCGTCGTTGTAGCCCGAGTCGCTCTGGATCAGGTCGAGGAAGGTCGAGGCCTCGTTGTAGTCCCCGCACCATGCGCCACGCGCCATGTCGAAGGCCTGGCGACCGCGGGTGTCGAGGAAGACCTTCCACTCCATGTTGGCCAGCTTCGCCTGCACGCCGAGCTTCTGCTTCCACATCTGGGTCATCACCACGGCGATCTTCTCGTGCGCCTCGTCGGTGTTGTACATGACTTCGAAGCTGAGCGGGTTCTCGGGGCCGTAGCCGGCCTCGGCCAGAAGTTCCTTGGCCTTGGCGTCACGCTCGGCCTGGGTCATCGACGCCATCTCGCTCTTCGGCGGGGCGAAGCCGGCAACCGCCTCGGGCGTGAAGCTGTAGGCGGGCGGCTCGCCGCCACCCTTGATGTTGTTGGCGATGATGTCTCGGTCGACGGCCAGCGAGAGTGCCTGGCGCACCTTCGGATCCTTGAACGCCTCGGGGCCCGAGTCGCTGAGGTTGAAGGTGTAGTAGTAGTTGCACAGGCGCGGGAAGCTGATCGCCTCTTCCGGGTGCTCCTTCTGCAGGCGCGGGAACTGGCCTGCGGGCACCTCGGTGCGGTCGAGCTCGCCGGCGAGGTAGCGGGTCAGCGCCACGTTCTCGTCGTTGATCACCAGCGCGACGGTCTTGTCGAGGATGGTGTGCTCGTTGTCCCAGTACTGGGGGTTGCGCTCGCGCACGATGCGCTCGCCCGGGCGGTACTCGGTCAGCACGTAGGCGCCGTTCGAGACGATGTTCTCGGGCTTGGTCCACTCGGCGCCGAACTGCTCGATCACCTTCTGCGGCGCCGGGTAGGTCGTCGAGTGCGTGGTCATCTGCACGAAGTAGGGCAGCGGCTTGCTGAGGGTGACTTCCAGCGTGTGGTCGTCCACCGCCTTCACGCCCAGCTCCTCGGGGCCCATCTCGCCGGCAACGATCGCTTTCGCGTTGTTGATCGACATCAGCTCCATGAACCACTGGTAGGGCGAGGCGGTCGCGGGATCGACGGCCCGGCGCCAGGCGAAGACGAAATCGCCCGCGGTGACCGGATCGCCGTTCGACCACTTGGCCTCGTCGCGCAGGGTGAAGGTGTAGACGAGCTTGTCGTCGCTGACGGTGTAGCCGGTGGCGACGCCGGGCTCGAGGTTGCCCTGCTCGTCCTGGTTCATCAGGCCTTCGAAGAGGTCGCGCGCAACGGCCGAGCCCTCGACGTCCTCGACGATCTGCGGATCGAGCGAGCTGATGTCGTCCAGCAGGCGGTAGGTGAAGGTCTGGTCAGCGGCCAGTTCCTCGCCGGTCTCCGGATGGGTGGCGGCGGTGGCGGCGGTGATGCCTGCGACGAGCATGGTGCTCGACAGAAGGGCTGTCATCGTCAGTCGCGAAAAGCGGGTCATGTCCTCTCCCTGTAGTGGTGACATCTGCGGTCCGGATCCCATCGGACGGATCGGCCCCGGGAGCCGGGGCTGGGAATTGCGGCAAAATACTCGCCACGCGCATACCCGCAATGCAGTAATGCGTGGTGACGTAGCGTCTTGAAGGATTGGTTTCACCAAAAGCCTTGAAAGAGATGGACTTGGCAAGGGCAATGCCGGGATTGCGCAATATCGTGACCGCATGAATCGGCGGGATCACCGTGGTGTCATGTCCGCCGGGGGTGATTCGGTGGGCGGAAGTCGGGACAAAATGTCCATTCCTTGAGGAAACCGGGCGCATTTGCGGACGGGGCGAGGCGGCATGGAGGCGGGTCTTGGTGGCGCTGGGAGGCCTATGGGAAGGAGGGTTTAGGAATAGAGGCGCTCTCTGCAATTCCGCACTGGAAGTGTTTCAAGAAATTGTGACGGCATCCATTAATGCAATTTTCCGCACCATGATGGAATATAAATGCCGCAATCAGACTTGATACGTAAGACTATTTTCGACAAGAAGCATCGCACTCCCTGACTATTGAGAGCCGCGAAAAATTCGTCTCCGATTTAAGAATGACAAATAGCAGGCTCATCAAGAGCCAGACATATGACCCTTTTGATGGCGATGACCAGGACGGCTTCCGCCGTCTGTTGCGCCGAAGTGCAGCAATTGGCCGGTGATTTGCACCTGCGTTCGAACCGCGGCAATGGCTCACACGGGTCCCGCAGCTCCTCAATTCATCTTCGACGACCGACCTCCAGTGCGGAGATCGCGCGCCGCAAGGACCCAACGTCTCGAAACAGTCGGTGCCGCATGATGGGGAAAGTCAAAAGGCACGAAAGCCGCCCTAGGGGCGGCTGGTGGGGGGTTGGTTGCGGGAGCAGGATTTGAACCTGCGACCTTCAGGTTATGAGCCTGACGAGCTACCGGGCTGCTCCATCCCGCGACAGGGGAGATCGTTTTGAGAGATACGGTTTTTGTGGGCCTTGCTAGGTTTGGCGGTGACCTACTCTCCCACGTCTTGAGACGCAGTACCATTGGCGCGGCAGCACTTAACGGCCGGGTTCGGAATGGAGCCGGGTGTTTTGCTTGCGCTATGACCACCAAACCGAGAAAGACCCACTTGCTGCAGGCAGCAAGTGGGTCTGGTCGGCGGAAGCGACCTGCGAAGCAGGTTGCGGGCCGACACGTCTCACGTGCTGGATGCAGCATTTCCAAGTCAAGTATGTGTAGGGGTTGTATGCTTTTGTCTGATCGGAACAGCCTTGCTGTTCCTGGATCGGATCAAGCCTATCGGGCCATTAGTACCGGTCAGCTGAATGCATTGCTGCACTTACACCTCCGGCCTATCGACGTGGTGGTCTTCCACGGCCCTCAGGGATACCTTGTTTTGAGGGGGGCTTCCCGCTTAGATGCCTTCAGCGGTTATCCTGTCCGATCATAGCTACCCAGCACTGCCGTTGGCACGACAACTGGTCCACCAGTGGATCGTTCACCCCGGTCCTCTCGTACTAGGGGCAACTCCTCTCAAGTATCCTACACCCACGGCAGATAGGGACCGAACTGTCTCACGACGTTCTAAACCCAGCTCACGTACCTCTTTAAATGGCGAACAGCCATACCCTTGGGACCTGCTCCAGCCCCAGGATGAGATGAGCCGACATCGAGGTGCCAAACACTGCCGTCGATATGGACTCTTGGGCAGTATCAGCCTGTTATCCCCGGCGTACCTTTTATCCGTTGAGCGATGGCCCTCCCACTTGGGACCACCGGATCACTATGGCCGTCTTTCGACTCTGCTCGACTTGTCAGTCTTGCAGTCAGGCTGGCTTCTGCCATTGCACTCAACGAGCGATTTCCGACCGCTCTGAGCCAACCTTCGCGCGCCTCCGTTACGCTTTAGGAGGCGACCGCCCCAGTCAAACTACCCGCCACACAGGGTCCCGGAACCGGATAACGGTCCGCGGTTAGACATCAAGCAATGCAAGGGTGGTATCTCAAGGGAGGCTCCACAGAAACTGGCGTTCCTGCTTCGAAGCCTACCACCTATCCTGCACATGCATGGCCTGATGCCAGTGTGAAGCTGTAGTAAAGGTGCACGGGGTCTTTCCGTCTAACCGCGGGAAGCCTGCATCTTGACAGGCAATTCAATTTCGCTGAGTCGATGTTGGAGACAGCGGGGAAGTCGTTACGCCATTCGTGCAGGTCGGAACTTACCCGACAAGGAATTTCGCTACCTTAGGACCGTTATAGTTACGGCCGCCGTTTACCTGGGCTTCAATTCAGAGCTCTCACCCCTCCTTTTAACCTTCAGGCACCGGGCAGGCGTCAGACCCTATACGTCGTCTTGCGACTTCGCAGAGCCCTGTGTTTTTAGTAAACAGTCGCCACCCCTGGTTTGTGCCCCCAGCCAAAACTTGCGTTGAAACTGGGCCTCCTTCTCGCGAACTTACGGAGGTATTTTGCCGAGTTCCTTCAACATCGTTCTCTCAAGCGCCTTGGTATTCTCTACCAGTCCACCTGTGTCGGTTTAGGGTACGGTCTAAAAGTGGGGCTATTTCCAGGAACCGCTCAGCAGCCCTTCCAATCCGATAAGGAAGAACTACCCCTGCGATCCGTCACCACCACATGGCCCAGGAATATTGACCTGGTTCCCATCGACTACGCCTTTCGGCCTCGCCTTAGGGGCCGGCTTACCCTGCTCAGATTAGCTTTAAGCAGGCACCCTTGGACTTTCGGCGAGAGTGTCTCTCACACTCTTTGTCGCTACTCATGTCATCATTCTCGCTAGTGATCTCTCCACCGGATGCCTTACAGCCCGGCTTCACAGAAAGCACCTTGTCCTCCATTGCATCCCGAAGGATGCAGAAGAGGATAGGTGCTATGTCACACTACGCTCCGCTACCATGCGCTATGCGCATCCTCGGCTTCGGCTCATGGCTTGAGCCCCGTTACATCTTCGCCGCAGGACAACTTGATTAGACCAGTGAGCTGTTACGCTATCTTTAAAGGATGGCTGCTTCTAAGCCAACCTCCTGGTTGTTTTGGTCGTCCCACCTGCTTTCCCACTTAGCCATGAATTGGGGGCCTTAGCCGGAGGTCAGGGTTGTTTCCCTCTCCACTACGGGCGTTAGCACCCGCAGTGTGTCTGCCATCTAGTACTCCCGGGTATTCGGAGTTTGGTTAGGATCAGTAAGCCTGTGGGGCCCCATTACCCATCCAGTGCTCTACCCCCCGGGGTATTCGGATGACGCTCTACCTAAATAGATTTCGCGGAGAACCAGCTATCTCCGAGTTTGATTGGCCTTTCACCCCTAGGCACAACTCATCCCGACCTTTTTCAACAGGTGTGGGTTCGGACCTCCAGTTGGTGTTACCCAACCTTCATCCTGGTCATGCCTAGATCACTCGGTTTCGGGTCTGATCCATCTAACTCGACGCCCTATTAAGACTCGCTTTCGCTGCGCCTACACCTAACGGCTTAAGCTTGCTAGATAGACCAAGTCGATGACCCATTATACAAAAGGTACGCCGTCAGGACTCGAGGTCCCTCCGACTGATTGTAGGCGTTCGGTTTCAGGTACTGTTTCACTCCCCTCGTCGGGGTGCTTTTCACCTTTCCCTCACGGTACTGGTTCGCTATCGGTCAGTAAGGAGTACTTAGCCTTCGGAGGTGGTCCTCCGATCTTCGAACAGGATTTCACGTGTCCCGCCCTACTTGATACGTTCCATCGAGCTTCATATACGGGACTGTCACCCGCTATGGTTGGCCTTTCCAGACCATTCTATTCACTCTCAGGACTCGGCTGGTCCCCGTTCGCTCGCCGCTACTAGGGGAGTCTCTATTGATGTCCTTTCCTCCGGGTACTTAGATGTTTCAGTTCCCCGGGTTTGCTCTTAAAACCCTATGTATTCAGGTTAAAAGTACCTGTTTAAGCCCGTTATAAAGTGCCGAAGCAATTATAACGAACTTTCAGGTGGGTTGCCCCATTCGGAAATTCCTGGATCAAAGCTTATTCTCAGCTCCCCAGGACTTATCGCAGAGTATCACGTCCTTCATCGCCTCTTACTGCCAAGGCATCCACCAAACGCCCTTCTCGCGCTTGATCCGATCCAGAAAGAGCAAGGCTGACGCCTAGCGAAACACCAC